>CAMIVF010000163.1 GCA_946401715.1 uncultured Clostridia bacterium
GGCGCACCAGATTCCGGACACCCTGAATCTGCAGTTCGGCATTGTCCTCGATCGTGATGATCCGCTCATCCTTCGGAATAAAATTCGAGAGCGCGTTCAGAAAGGTCGTCTTCCCGCTCCCTGTCCCGCCGGAGATAAAAATGTTGTATCCTGCCCGGACCAGTGCTTCCAGGAAATCCGCTGCCTCCTGCGACACAGATCCCCATGAGATCAGCTGCCTGATGGAGATCGGCTTCTCCGGAAAGCGCCGGATCGTCACCACGGGCCCGTCGATCGCGATCGGGTTCATGACGATATTGACACGCTCACCGCGCTGAAGGCGCGCGTCCACGATCGGAACAGATTCATTGGCCACCCGGTTGGAATACGCCACGATCGCCTGGATGATGTCCTGAAGCTTTTCTCTCGAAGAAAAGGACTTCTCCCACTTCATCAGTCGTCCTGCCCGCTCGATATAGATACTGCCCATGCCGTTCACCATGATCTCGGTCACCGTATCGTCGTCGAGAAGCTCCTGCAGTATATCCAGCCGGCGCACGGAATTGAACAGCTCTGTCTTGAGCTGATAGCGGTCTGTGAACCGCAGCCTCCTGGCCGGGTCGCTCTGCGCGATCAGATCATCGATCAGGTCCAGGATCTCCGCGTCCGGCATGTCACGGGACATCTCCAGCCGGCTCATGAGCTGTGCTCTGCATTCCAGAAAACGTTGCTGATCCATCATGTTTCTTGCGGGTAAGCTTCTCAGCAGACACCCTGCTCCTTTCTTCTCATACGTGGAATTTTGATATTTGCCGGTGATTTCCACGCCTTGTCACACTCACTGCAGGCTTTGCATACGTGGAATTTAAGGGTTTGCCGGTGATTCCCACGCCTTGCCATACTCACTGCAGGCCTTGCATACGTGGAATTTAAAGGTTTGCCGGTGATTTCCACGCCTTGCCACGGCCTGGCAGGTAATGAAATACGTGGAATGTCAAGAATTGACTGAGGAATCCGCACCAACGCATGTTTCTCAGCATGTGACAGGAATACATCGAATTGATCAAGAATCGATCACGAAGAAATCGTATCACCTTACCATACCCCCGTCCACCATCAGACAGCTGAATTCGAAAACCTCGACGAAATGCATGAAGTCCCAGCGCTGCGGCTGAGACTTTCCTGTGATTATGTGAATGAATGTCACATGTCTTTATATGATCTGAAAATAGGAAGAAAACCTGGGCGGTACGCATTTCACACCAGCCAATCCAAAGGCCGCTGCACGCAATCGCATGCAGCGGCCTACGTCATTCATTTCAGTCTGCAGTCTGCCACCGGCAGAACAGCCGTTCCGCGCCTGGCACCAATCGCCTTACGCTTACGTTACGCCCTCTGTTTTTTCTTTTCCATGGCGGAAACGATGATTGCGCAGGAAGCGTCACCGGTGATGTTAACCGTCGTACGTCCCATATCGAAGATTCTGTCCACACCGGCGACCAGCGCGATACCTTCCACAGGAAGCCCGACCGAGCTGAGCACCATCGCAAGCATGACCATGCCGGCACCCGGAACACCCGCGGTTCCGATGGAAGCCAGCGTCGCAGTCAGCACAATCGTCAGCATCTGCGGGAAGGTCAGTGTGATGCCGAAGCAGGAAGCGATGAAGACAGAGCAGACACCCTGGTAGATCGCTGTACCGTCCATATTGATCGTCGCGCCGAGGGGCAGGACGAAGGAAGTGACCTCCCTGCTCGCTCCAAGCTTCTCCGTGCATTCCATGTTGATCGGAAGTGTTCCCACGGAAGAGGCAGAGGAAAATGCAAACATGATCGCAGGCATCATGCCTTTGAAGAAAGTGAGCGGATTCATGCCGGCGCCTGCCTTGACCGCAAGGGAATAAACGATGGCCGCGTGAAGGATATATCCAATATAAGCCACCAGCAAAACCTTTGCCAGAGAACCAAGCACCGCCGGCCCATTTTCAGCAACCACAGGGCAGATCAGGCAGAAGACACCGATCGGCGACAGGGCTACGATCATCTCCATCGCTTTCATGAAGACATCATTCAGCGTATCGACCATCGTATATTCGATCTCTCTCTGCTGCTTGATCAGAAGAAGCGCAAATCCGATGATCAGGCTCGCGACGATGATCTGAAGCATGTTTGCTTCCACAAAAGGTGCGAAGAAGTTGGACGGGAAGATACCGACCAGTGTGTCCATAAACTTCACAGGCTCGGACGCCTCATAGGCCAGATCCGTTGTCTGCAGCACAGGGAAGATTCCTTTAAACAGATTGGCAAGGATCAGTCCGATGGTGATCGCAAATGCCGTTGTGCACAGGTAGTAGACAAGAGTTTTGATTCCGACGGAGCCGACCTTTTTGATATCTCTCATCGAGATAACACCGGCCATGATGGAGAAGAATACCAGCGGCGTGACAATCCATTTGATCAGGTTCAGGAAAATCGTTCCGAATGGCTTAATGTATGAGACCGCAATATCCGGTTTACCTGTCAGGGCCATGCCCACGATAATGCCAAGAACCAGAGCGATAAAAATTTTTGTTGCCAGAGACAGCTTTTTCTTTTCTTTCATATCGGTGTGTCCTTTCTGTTGCAGTTGTTTTCGGTTCTGATGCCATTATAACACAAACAGCATGAACATATGCAAACAACACAGACAAAGGACACACCGATTTGTATGGCAGTGGATCAGTTTTTGTCCGGAACGGCTTTGTTCCTTCCTGCAGGTTACCAGTCTATACCGTCTTCCACGTATGCCCGGTCATCATTGCCGGACTCTTCCAGACGGGCTCCTTTGAACCGGTTGATCAGGTAGACAAACTCTTCACGGAATTCGTCCCCCTGTGTCAGGTTCTCCAGGCGGCCATGGACTTCATCGTAATTGCTGGTTCCCGCATACTCGCTCTCACGCAGCAGCATGCCGGCCTGCGCGACTCCGGCTGCCCAGGACAGATTGTCCGGCAGCGCGATGTATTCATTGTCCGCGGTGACGGGGAATTCCTTCAGCATGCTCTTCTCCCCCTCCGGTTCCTTATAGCGGATGCTGACTGTGAGGAATTCTTCCCCCTCCGGAATGGTGTGCTGAATCATAGGCTCCGGCCAGGTTTCCGGCTCTGTCTCATTTCCGGCGATCGCAAGGCTGGTCCGGCCGTCAGTTTCCTCTGCACCTGTCTCCGGCGCTGCTTCTGCCGGCGCTGCTTCCGTCGAAGGCTCCGCTGCATACGCTGACGTTTCTTCTTCCTGCGTGTATCTGCTGTGCGCCGTGGGAATCTCCATGTCGCTGTCAGCGGTGACAAGCTCATACAGAACCGTGACCTGCTGGCCGGCACCGACCTCTCCGCCGTCTTTTTTGTCGTCTTCGAAATCTTCCGCGTTCATCATGCGGTTCTCGTATCCGATCAGGCGGTATCCCTTGATATAAGCCGGATTGAAATCAACCTGCACCTTCGCGTCCTTGGCGACTGTGTTGAGCGTTCCCTTCAGCGCGGCGCCCATGACGCGGCGGGCTTCCATGTCACTGTCAATGTAGCTGTAGTTTCCGTTTCCCTTGTCTGCGAGCTGCTCCGCAAGCGCATCGTTGTAATTTCCCGTTCCGAATCCAAGAATGGAAAGGAAAATCTGGCCTTCGGCCTTTTCCTGTACCAGGTCGACCAGCTCGGAATCATCTGTCTGCCCGAGGTTAAAATCGCCGTCGGTCAGGAGCAGCACCCGGTTGTTGCCGCCTTCCACAAATGACTGCGCGGCAAGATCGTACGCAGTGCGGATGCCTGCCTCACCGTAGGTGCCGCCGTCCGCGGTCAGGGCGTCAAGGGCTTTGACGAGGGCTGCCTTTCCTTCCTTGGTGCACTTTGTCGGTTCGAGGGCGATCTCACTGCTTCCCGCATAGGTCACAATCGCGACAGAGTCACGCTCATCCAGTTCCTGCAGGAGGTACTTGAGCGCATCGACAGCAAGCGGCAGCTTGTCGGCATCGTACATGCTTCCCGAAGTGTCTACCAGAAATACCAGGTTCTGGTCCTTGATCTGATCCTGCGGAATATCCTTTGCCTGCAGTCCGACAAGCAGGAGCCTGGTATCCTCATTCCACGGGCAGTCGGCGATCTGCGCGTTGAGAGCGAATGTCTCGCCCTCCGCAGGCATATCGTAATCATAATGGAAGTAATTGATCATCTCCTCGATCCGGACAGCATCCTTCGGCATCCAGCCAAGCGTATCTTCCAGGGCGTTGCGTCTGAGAAGCGCGTAGGACGCTGTATCCACATCCATGCCGAAGGTGGACAGCGGATAGAGTTTCACATCGCGGAACCCGGTCTCGTCCACGGTAGAATACTGCTCGGTATTCCAGTTCGGCATCGCAGGCTCGGCATAATAGCCGCCGGTCTCGGCTGCGGCCATGAGCATGCCGTCAGACACAGCCAGGTCCTCATAGGCTTCCCCGTCAGGCATCGCGCTTTTCTCCGAGGTTCCGGGCAGCAAATCAAGGAAGGAGATATCATTCCTTTCTGATTCCACGGTTCCGGCCTCTTCCGTTTCGGTTTCTTCGGTTTCGGTTTCTTCCGTCTCGGTTTCCGCGATCCTGGCCTGAAGACCGGTCTTCGCCGCAGCGTACGCGCTTCCGAAGCCTACCGCAGCAGCGGTCGATAATGCAATGATGGAAAGCATTCTTCTTTTTTTCATAATGGCTACCTCCTCTTTCTGAATCTGGACAGTTTTTTCCCTTCTGCCCTGAAGGACGGGGTCCGGCAGGCTGAGGTCACAGCTTACTAAATTTTTTTTGCATGGATTCTGTACCTTTGTCATTCAGATAAAACAGCAGCCGGCAAACGATCTTGCCGGCCGCGTCTGATTCTTTATTTTTCTATCCTTGCGTGAAACTCCTGCAGGCTTGTGATGCCGGGCGCTTCCGCACGCATTTCCGAACGAATGCCGGAGGCTGTCGCAAGCGCAGCGGCCATCGTCGTAATATACGGAATGTGATGGCGGATCGCGTTCTTACGGATATAGGAATCATCGATCGCGTCTTTCTTTCCGACCGGCGTGTTGATGATCAGATCGATCTTCCCGTTGGTAATCGCGTCGAGAATATTCGGTCTTCCTTCATAGTTTTTGAGAATCTTCTCTGCCGGAATGCCAGCCTCTGTAATGACCTTCAGCGTGCCT
>CAMIVF010000164.1 GCA_946401715.1 uncultured Clostridia bacterium
TGTCATCCGCATCCAGATAGGCGATATACTTGCCTCTTGCCAGCAGAACGCCCCGGTTGCGGCTCTTGGCTGCTCCGAGATTATCCTTGTTGTGGAGATAGATCACGCGCGGATCGGCTTCATACTGCTTCATGACAGCGTCCGGATTGTCAGTGGAATTATCATCCACCACCAGAATCTCCATCTCCTGCACGCTGCCTCTTCCGATCCGGTCCGCAGACTCAAAGTGCATATCCTGCGCCAGAACACTGTCGATCGCGGCCTTCAGCGTGGAAGCGCTGTTATACACCGGAATGATCACAGAAATCAGAAGTCCCGGTATCTGGTGCGCGGCGACGTCCTTTGCCCGCACGCCCTTCGGAAGCGCTGCGGCTTCCTCATATGTCACCACCGCACCGGATCCTGCCGCTGCATGATCCTCCTGCTTCAGCTCACGAATGGTGTTCTCAACCTGCTCCTCCATCTTCTTCGTGTCTTTCGGGAGAAGCTCAACGCCCTTGGAAGCCGTCTTCTGTGCAGCATCCACACCCTCCGTGTTCTCCTTCTGGAACAGAATCTTCACAGTCGTGGCGACAAGCTGAAGATCCAGCAGAAGCGAATAGTTCTCGATGTAGGTCAGATCCAGCTTCAGTTTATCATACGGCTTGGTATTGTATTTCCCGTATACCTGGGCATAACCGGTCAGTCCGGCCTTCACCTTCAGCCGGTAGGAAAACTCCGGAATCTCTTTCTCGTACTGGGCTGCGATCTCCGGACGCTCAGGCCTGGGGCCGACAATCGACATGTCACCCTTTATGATGTTGAACAGCTGGGGAAGCTCGTCAAAATGGATCTTGCGCAGGACTCTTCCGATCGGCGTGACCCTGGAATCGCCCTGAGCCGCAAGCCTCGCACCGCTCTTCGTCTCAGAATCCACGCGCATGGAACGGAACTTGATAATCCGGAATACCTTCCCGTACTGCGTCAGACGTTCCTGCCGGTAGAAAACCGGTCCCCTGTCATACAGCTTCACCATGGCGGCAATCAGCAAAAGGATCGGCGACAGCACAACTGTCAGGATCACGCATATCAGAATATCCAGCAGACGCTTTACAAACTGCTGCTCCGCCGTGAGTCCCCGGTTGCGCATCAGAAGAAGCGGCGTATCGAACATGTGGATCTTCTCCGCCGCCATCAGCATGATGTCAGAGATCTTCGGACTGCAGTAACAGCGGACCCCCTTCTCAAAACAGTACTTGACAAGAAGGTTTCTCTCGTGAGAAGGGATATCACCCACGATGCAGGCTTCGTGATTCAGGATACGGTCTTCAATGTAATCGATGCCGCGGCTCACCGGAACCGCTTCCTCGATATCGTACTTATCCCTGCGGGAAGCGATATTTTTCAGCAGCTTCTCCGGATTATGCTGGTCATAAACCAGGATCACTGACTTCGGCGGGTAGATCGTATTGTAGATCCACCGCATGAAGATCACCCACAGGATCACCAGCACCAGGTTGGCCACTGTCAGCTTCAGCATCGGCCCGATATGGTCAGGGAATTTCCACCGTCCGATCAGTGCCAGCTGAATATAGGCGAACGTATTCGTGCAGATGACAGAACAGATCTGCGCGATAATGACATCCTGGACACGCATGTATCCGACTTTAAATGCGCCGAACAGCTTCGACATCAGGACGATGATCAGCGCATACAGGCCGATCAGCACCCAGTTGCCGCGCCTCCAGTAGAAGATCTGTATCACAGACCGGCGGTTATATTCCGTAAACCAGATATAAGCAAAATTCGCTGTCTGAAGCCCGACCACAAGAAGGGACGCAAAAAACATGATCAGGCGCTTGTATCTCTCTCTGTCCATGAGTCAACTCTCCGGAGTCATTCTTCAGACGGATTCCCTGCAGGGGCTTCTTCCAGCAGCATAGCCAGTGCCCTGGCAGCTTCCGCCTCGTCCATTCCGTCACAGCGCAGTAAGACATCTTTCTCTGTATTCACCTGCGCGCTGAGCATACTGAGCACACTCCTTAAATTGTAACACTTCTCACCGATCACCAGCTCGCTTTTGCAGCGATACTTCATTGCCAGCCTGCAGATCTCTCCGGCCGGTCTCAGAAAAAGCCCGCCGGAACAGCCCAGGGAGATTTCCTTCTCTATCATCTTTATTCGCCCTCCGTCTGCGGCGCGTCCTGTCTGGCCGAAATGACAGTCAGCGTCACACCTGAAGCAAGCTCATAACCCTCCGGAAGCGCAACCTGTACCGGTACCTCGAAGCTGCCCTCTTCGGCACACGGGGCAAGATCACAGGTCAGGCTGAGCGCTTCGGCAGAAAGCTTTTGTGCTTCCTCGGACAGTGCGTGAACCTTAACGACGACTTCATCGGCAGGTGTAAAGACCAGATCCATTCCCTCCGGCTTGTTCACGAAGTTGATTGAGCTGAGCGGGATGGTAAGGGTCACGTCTCCGTTCGCCTCAATCGCGACCTCAACCTGGACAGTCGGATCCGCATCCGTAATCAGCTTCAGACCATCCAGCTGGGCAAGCGTATCATTGAGGTCGATCTCTTCCGTCACATCCTGTGACAGACCGTTTACGTCGATCTGATCCGAGGCATCAAACATTGCCCCGACGGCCTCCAGCGCTTCCTCTGTCCCGGCGACGCTGATCGTCTCGGGAATCGTCGTAATGCCTGCTACACGATACCCCCAGGCAGGGTTTCCGGTTGTCTGCACCCGGATCGGAAGATCTGTACGGATCCTCCAAAGATCCACCAGGACCTCAACCATATGGTTGGTCAGGACATTGCCGTTCTCATCCTTGAATTCAAGGCTGGCCAGCTGCGCATCCGTGAAGGTGTCTCCGTTTTTGTCATAGATCCTCAAAGCACTGGAAACGCTGGTATCTTCCTGCATCCCTTCCACACTTACAGGCGCGACAACCTGGTTGATGATGTTGATCAGAGATCCCGGTCCGGCTATGACGATGTTCTTTCCTTCCCTGATCGTGCAGGTACCGACTTCCCAGCCGCCCGCCGGGACTCCTTCCGCGGAGACGGAAGCGATGTAGGTCTGTTCCACCTTATCCTCAAGCGTCACTTTCAGGCTCGACGGAGCGATCTCAATCTCGTCCCAGGTCACCGCAAGGTTGGTGCACGCAGCGGTAAGCGGGACCGTGTTCATCTCTGTGATGTTGTTCATGTCCGCTTCCACATAGAAGTCAGAACCGTTTTTATTCAGCTGTTCCAGAACAGAACGCTTCTCCGTCACCCTGAGCGTCACGGTTCCGCTTCCCTGCGCTTCTATCACCTTGCCGATATCCGCGACAGAATCCTGATTGACAATTGTGATCGGAACGTTTGGAAACAACGTTGTTCTGATCGGATTGTTCGCGTTTGTCACCATGAGCCAGATTCCGATGGCGATCAGGAGTGAGAGAAGCTTTATCCACAGGTTGCCCAGAAGGGCTTTCCGGATCTTATGTCCCATTATTTTGTCCTCCTGAACAGATGATTCTTTCTGCGTCCGGTGGCAGACTTGTTCTGCGACTCGATCAGACGGTCTCTCAGTGTCATCTCCGTGACATTGCGCTGCAGATCTCCCCTGTAGGCCATGGAGATGCCGCCCGTCTCCTCAGACACAATGATCGTCAGAGAATCCGTTGCCTCGGATACGCCAACACCTGCACGATGTCTGGTGCCAAGCGCCTTGGACAGCGTCTTGTTGTCCGACAGCGGCAGGTAGCAGGTCGCGGCAGTCACCCGGTCGCCCCGTATAATCACCGCACCGTCATGGAGCGGTGTGTTGTGTTCAAAGATATTGATCAGAAGCTGGCTGGTTACCAGTGCATCTATCTCAATTCCGGTTCTCTCGTACTCTCTCAGGTTCTCATTCTGCTCAATAACGATCAGTGCACCTGTGCGCTCAGCAGACATCTCCATGGAAGCCCTGACGATCTCTTCCAGCGTTTTGTCAGAGAATCTGCTCGTATAATTCCTCGAAGAACCAAACAGGATGGAATGGTTCAAAAGCTCCCTCTCTCCCAGCGACTCCAGGACCTTCCTCAGCTCCGGCTGGAAAACGACGACAAGTGTCAGGATGGCGATACTCAATCCCTGGTTGATGATATAGATCAGCGTATCCATCTGCAGCAGATAGATCACCGCGAGCGCGGCGGCAATCACCATGATCCCCCGCAGAAGTGTCCATGCATGGGAACTCTGAATCCAGTTCAGAAGCCGGTAAACCAGCCATGCCAGGATCAGAATTTCCAGAATGTCGATCAGGGTCAACGTTACGTTCGGCAGGTTCAGCCTGGTAAGATAGGTATTGACCCTTGTGATAAAGGCATTCACCCACGAAATCATCCGTGCCTTCCTCCTCGTCTTTTGGGCACTGCTTCCACATAGTAACAGTAATCATCATCCTCAAACTCCAGAACTTCCATATGCCTGTAGTCGAGGTCTTCATCCGCAGGGCGTGAGCGGCGGCGGTTTCTCTCCGGCCGTGAAGGTTCCTCCCACAAATCATCCTCTGAAAATGCTTCGCGCCTTCTGCCTTCCATCCGACTGATCCTCTCAAGCTCCAACAGATACCTGCGGTATTGTTCCCGCACCCGGTTTACTCTGTGCGCCCCCGACACAGACCAGAGGAAAGAAATCACAATCGTGGCCGCCAGAAGACTCAGCCACGTGATCAGAACAATCATAATCAGGCTCCTCGTCCGGTCTTTTGAAACCGCATCCAGAACCATATCCATGTTCAGAACCGCGAGCGCTGCAATGAGGGCAAAATAGAGCAGCGTAACGAAGAGACCCCATCTCCAGACCGGATTCGTGATCAGATCAATCCGGCTGGTATTCTCTGCCTTCCGGATCTTCCTGCCGCTGTGCTTCTCAAGCATAGCCAGCCTTGCCATCAACCGAACTTTCTCCCGGTCTGCCATCCTGAGCTCCTTCGCGCGATCTTTCTGACGACTTTACTATTATTGGAAGTATACCACACAACACGGATTGCGTCACCTCAGCCGGGAACAGGATTCTGACCGCCTCCTGTCACTGCCCCGCCGCCAGGCCGCCGGCAAAGAGCCCCCGCGAGACACCAAAGCCCGCTCCCGCCGGGCTAACTGCCAACTCCG
>CAMIVF010000165.1 GCA_946401715.1 uncultured Clostridia bacterium
CGAAAGTGGTATTTTCCACGACCAATTACCATGTGTTCCGGAGCGGCGTGTGGGCGTCTCTCGCCGGCCTGAAGGCAGAGGGAATCGGGAGCCGCACAAAATGGTGGTTCTGGCCGAACGCGTTTATGCGTGAATGCGTCGGCCTTCTGGTAAACCGCTGGAAGCAGGAACTGCTGTTCCTGATACTGCTGAACGCTTTGTTCGGCGTACTGGCGATTATGTTGTAAGACAGTCGCAGAATATGCATTTTGGACCGCAGTACTGCGTGATTGAATTAAGTGACGCAGTACTGCGTAAATTTATTACAGGCTGCCGTAAGACAGGAACTGATTACAGGTCGTAGTACAGGGAGAATTCCGCTGGGTTCGGCATCTGGTGCACGAACTTGTAATCCGCGCGCTTGGTCGCTATGTGCTGGTCGATCAGACGCTGCGGGAATACTCCGCCGGCGGTCAGGTAATCGTGATCCTTCTCCAGCGCGTCAAGTGCTGCGGACAGGCTGGTGGGAAGTCCGGTAAGCTTTGCCTTTTCTTCATCCGACAGATTGTAGAGGTTGAAGTCATAGGGGCCCCATCCTGCCTTGTGAGGATCGATCTTCTTCTGGATACCGTCCAGACCGGCCATCAGGATCGCTGCGCAGGCGTAGTAGGGATTGCAGGTGGCATCCGGGTTGCGCAGTTCAAAACGCTTTACATCCGGAGACTTGGCGTATGCCGGGATGCGGATGACGGCGCTGCGGTTTGCCATGGCGTAGCCGATGGTGACAGGCGCTTCGTATCCGGGAACCAGTCTCTTGTAGGAATTGGAGGACGGGTTCGTGATAGCGCACAGAGAGCCTGCATGTGTGAGCAGGCCGCCGATGAACCACATGGCCGTATCGCTCAGCTGGGCGTAGTTATTTTCATCGTAGAAAATGGGCTGGCCGTCTTTGCGAAGGAGCATATGGATATGCATGCCGCTGCCTGCCTCTCCGGAGACCGGTTTCGGCATCAGAGTCGCCGTGCAGCCATTCCTGGCTGCTTCATTTTTAATGACATACTTGGCAGCCATGGTATTGTCGGCAAGGGTGAGCATGTCGCCCAGCTGGACTTCGATCTCCATCTGTCCGCATCCGCCGACTTCATGGTGATGATACTTGACGTCGATGCCCCAGTCCTTCATATTCAGGCACATCTTGCTGCGAAGGTCATTCATGATATCCATCGGAAGAGACATATGATAACCGGCGCCGTTGCGGATCTGATAGCCGTTGTTGCTGTTCTCGCTGTTTGATTCCCACTCCGCCTGGCGGGTGTGGATCGAGAAGCCGGCATTGTAAGGTTTGGTGGAATAGCGGACCTCATCAAAGATGTAGAATTCATATTCCGGACCGATCAGCATCTCATCGGCAATTCCCAGCTCTTTCATATAGGCAAGCGCGCGCTTTGCGACGTTGCGCGGATACTGGTCGAAGGGCCTGTTTTCCGGACGGTCGATGACCATGACGTCTCCGATCATCGAAAGTGTTTTGACTTCTGCGTAGGTGTCGATCACGGCGGAGTCCAGGACCGGAACAAAGACCATGTCACTGTTTTCAACCGGAGCGTAGCCATAGTTGGAGCCGTCAAATCCTATTCCGCTTACCATGGTATCTTCGGTCAGGCGCTCTGCCGGGATCGTCAGGTGACGCCATCTGCCGTCGATATCCGTCAGCTTGAAATCGATCATCCTGACATCGTTGTCCTTACACATTTTCAAAACATCTTTTAAACTCTTCCCCATATGATACCTCTTCTGAATACAACATGAAAAACATACCGGCTCAGGCAGCAGGGACGGCAGCGGTCATACCGAATACATGAGTGCTGCCATACTTCCTGAGCATGAACAAACTGATTATAAAACGAATGATTTTCGTCGGCAATGATAAGTTGTGCCCACAGAACTTTATTCAGGAGGTTAGCTGGTCTGCGAACTGTAACCACGGCAGCCGGTACCTAAATTGACATATCCCCATATTTACTGTATCATAGCATCACTGCGATGCGCTAAAGCGATGCGAATCCTGCAGAAATGAAAAAGGAAGCGGTGTCTGCGGTGAATACTGGGAAGAAAAAGAAGATTGTTGAAGGAGTGCAGTATAAGCTGTTATCACTGCTCTGTTTTGTGCTGATCATCGGATTCTGGTGTGTGGCGAGTTACGGACATCTTGTGCAGGAGGTGTTCCTTCCGTCGCCGACTGCGGTCATCTCGAAGCTGTTTGCCATGGCGGCGGACGGTTCGCTGTGGGCGCACTGCAAAGCGTCGATTGCCCGTGTCATGATCGGCTGGATCTGGTCCGTTATCGTTGCGCTGCCGATGGGTATGCTGATGGCCAATTCGAAGAGGTTCAGCGCCTTTGTGCAGCCGATCATTGAGTTTGCGCGTTATCTTCCGGTCGTTGCGCTGGTTCCGCTGACGCTGCTGTACCTGGGGATCGAGGAATCGCAGAAATATACGATTATTTTCCTGGGAACCTTCTTCCAGCTGGTGCTGATGGTGGTGGATACGGTATCCAATGTGGACGTCAATATGATCAACGCCGCAAAGACTCTCGGCGCGAAGCGTTTCCAGATCTATAAGGAAGTAATCTTTCCGGCAGCGCTGCCGGGACTTATCGATGATTTCCGGCTGACGATCGGATGGGCCTGGACATATCTTGTGGTCGCTGAGATGGTCGCGGCAAGCAATGGCCTGGGATTCATGATCCTCCGCTCGCAGAGATACCTCGCGACGGATACGATCTTTGCCGGCCTGATCATGATCGGCCTGATCGGCCTTGTCACGGACTGGATCTTCCGCATCATTAACAGGATCGCGGCACCGTGGCAGGAGAGACTGGGCGACAGCAAGTGACGGGAGCAGGAGCAGTTATGGCATCTGATAATAAAAATGAGATCCGGCTGCAGGTGCGCAGCCTGGGCAAGGTGTTCGGGGAAGGTGATCTTGCGGTCACAGCGCTGAAGGATGTGAACCTGGAGATCAGGGAATCGGAATTCGTTATGATCGTCGGGCCTTCGGGCTGCGGCAAGACGACCCTGATCAATATCATAGGCGGCCTTGAGACGCAGACTTCGGGAGAGGTCCTGCTGGACGGCAGGCCCATCAGCGGCGCGGGAGCGGACCGCGGCATGGTCTTCCAGGGGTACAGTTTATTTCCCTGGCTGACGGTGCAGAAGAATGTGGAATTCGGCCTGAAGATGAAAAATATACCGTCTTCCGAGCGTGCCGCGGCTGCGCGCAGGTACATCAGCCTGGTCGGTCTGGACGGATTTGAAAATGCACTGCCCAAGATGCTTTCCGGGGGCATGAAGCAGAGAGTCGCCATCGCGAGGACGCTGGCAAATGAGCCGGAGATCCTTCTTATGGATGAGCCGTTCGGGGCACTGGATGCCCAGACGAGGGTCGTTATGCAGGAGCTGCTGGCGAAGATCCGGACGGAGACGAACACGACTATCCTGTTCATTACGCATGACATCGATGAGGCGGTGCTGCTGGGGGACCGGGTCTATGTGATGAGCCGGCGGCCGGGATCGGTGAGGGATGTGCTGGACGTGAACCTTCCGGGAGTGCGCAGTCACAACTCTCTGGTGCTGCCTGAGTTTCTGGAGATCAAGAAAAAGATCATGGATATGCTGTGGCAGGAGAGCAATGACGCTGCAATGGGCAGATGACAGGCAGAAATTGAAGAACAGGAGCCGGATTCATTTCCGGATAACACTGTAGCAAAACGAATCAGGAAACAAAAAGAGGAGGGTTGAAATGAAAAAAATTCTGAAAAAGGCACTGCTTCCGGCAGCTCTGTCGGCGGCGCTTCTGCTTGGCACAGCCAGCGTATCTGCTGCTGAGACTGAGGACGTCACCATGGCGTTCTGTACCTGGACCGGGTATGCGCCGATGTTCATCGCCCAGGAGATGGGATACTTCGAGGATGCCGGCATCAACATGAATATTGAGATCATCGAAGATGAGTCCACCTACGCAGCGCTTCTCGTGCAGGGAAGTGTCCAGTTCCTTGCGACCGCACAGGATCCGAACATCAAGATGTTTGCCAACGGAGCGCCCGCGCGCTATGTCCTGGCAATGGATGAGTCCTGCGGAGCGGACGGCCTGGTGACGACGGCGGACGTGCAGTCCCTGGACGATCTTGCCGGCAAGACGCTGGCGCTGGATACCGCAGCTTCTTCCTATTATTTCTTCCTGACGGCACTTGAGGACGCCAGCAGCCTGAGCGAAGAGGACATCACTCTGGTAGAGATGTCGGATACCACAGAAGCCGGCCTTGCTTTCATGGGCGGACAGGTAGACGCCGCGATCATGTGGGAGCCGGAACTGTCTGAGGCACTGGATACCGTGGAAGGCGCACACGCACTGGTCACCAGCGCAGACTATCCGGAAACGATCATGGATTCTCTGGTCGTGACGGATGCTTATGCGCAGGAACATCCCGAGATTGTGGAAGCTGTGTCAGAGGCATGGTACAAGGCTGTTGATTACATGAAAGAGAATCCGGAAGAAGCCTATGAGATGATGGCGGGCGGATTCGAAGAGGTCACTGCGGAAGATATCGCAGGCGACGTGGAAGGCCTGGTATTCTTCGGAAGAGAAGAAAATGAAGAGCTTAACAACAGTGAGGCGGAGCGTTCCATCATGGCGATCAGCCAGGATATGGCGGATTTCTGGATGGAAAAAGGCGAGTGTGAGACAAATGACCTGACGCAGTTCTTCTCACTTCTCGGATGATCGGCTGAAACAGTATGGCAGAATAGCGAAACAGGGGGCCCTTTCATTTGAAAAGGACCCCTGTATATTTTGGTTTTTTTAGTAAATCAGCGGCCGGAAATGGCAGGCTGCATCAGAGAATCAGCAGCCAGAGACAGTCAGCTGCCGCGGCCCGTCATCTCACTGGCCATGGCGGATCCGAGGATAAGGACGGCCCCCAGTACGGTCAGCCCGGTAAGAGGCTCGCGGAGCAGCCCGGCGGACAGCAGGACTGCCGTGACCGGATCGATATAGCTGAGCAATGCGGCAGTCTGCGCCGGAAGATGT
>CAMIVF010000166.1 GCA_946401715.1 uncultured Clostridia bacterium
CGCCCATTCCTGATAGCTTCCGGTTTCCGTAACCGAAGTGAAACCGATGTCACTAAGCTTCTGTGCCGCTGCACAGCTCTGTTCGCTGTCCTGGCCATACACATAGAGCATCATATGCCGGTCAGGAATCACCTCATCTGCCCTTTCGACGATCTCGCCGAAGGGAAGATTCATGGCCTCCCCGACATGTCCCAGGTCATACGCTTCCTGATCCCTGACATCCACGATACAGTAGCCGGTCTCGTAGCTGATATATTCATTAGCCTCTTCCGCGCTGAGCCTTTCATAGGGCTTTCCCCGGCTTGGACGGACAGAACGGATCGCGGACCAGGCCGTAAACAGTACCACCGTCATACAACACAGGAAAAATAGAATGCGGATCTTTTTTTTCACTTAACGAGCTTCCCCCAATAACAGGATCCTGAGCGGTTTGATCTTCCGAATGATCCACTTCGATATGGGAATCGGAAGGCATAGCGCACAGAAGAAAATGACTGCCGTACACAGGATATAATGCAGCCCCAGCCTGTCCCAGAGAACAAGCCGCACTGCGGTCATGACCGGCTCATGCAGAATGTAAATGTCCATGGAGAACAATCCCAGAAGGAGCAGTATCCTTGTGATGCGTCCCGGCTCTTTCTTCTCACCGTCAATATTATATACAAGTCTCGATGAAATCCACAGTACCAGATAGATCCCGCACAGGCTTGTCAGCATCATAGTGACCGTGATTGTCGTCCGGTACAGGAAAATGATCGCGGCGATATCCGTCACCAGCGCAAGAAATGCCAGCAGATCCTGTCCGTCCATCGCGTCTTCATATCCTGCCTTCCGGCTGTCCTCAAACTTCAGCCTGACCCAGATTCCCATCAGGAAGAAGAAAAGGTACTTTGGGGTGCGGATATCCAGGTTGGCCCAGTAGATCGCAACGCTCAGAAAAAAGCTTCCATACCAGATGGAACGAAAATTATAGGTGTTCACGAGAAGTGCACTGATCAGCTCGATCAGAAACAGAATATACAGAAACCACAAAGAAACATCCGGGTTCTGTCCGATCAGAAGCTTCCAGATATCCTTGACTTCAAATGGCTTGATCGCTGATTCGCTGAGCGCAAGCTTGACCGGAATATAGATCAGGCCGACCGTAAAATACGGAATCAGCAGCCTGCGCGCCCTGGAAAAAGCAAAACGCTTTCTCTCCTGCCTGTTCATCTGCAGGATCTTCGCGGAAACGAACCCAGACAGGCAGAAAAAAAGCGGCATATGAAAGCTGTAGATGATATAGGTCAGGATACGGATCCAGACGGCAGATACGCCTGTCTGTTTGATCGCATGTCCCAGGACAACAAAAAATATACCGATGCCTCTTGCAATATCGACCTCAGTATATCTGTTCTTCTTCTGTTCTTCAGCGTGACTCATGTTCAGGGATTCTCACTGATATACTTCTTGATTGCCGCAAAACTCTCCGGGCTGATATCATGCTCGATCCTGCAGGCATCCTCCACAGCGATCTTCTCATCAACTCCAAGACGGATAAACCATGCAGAAAGAACTTGATGGCGCTCGTAAATCATGGTAGCGATCTGCAGCCCCTTCTGTGTCAGATAGATATATCCCTCCGGACTGATGGTGATGTATCCGTCCGCTTTCAGGTTCTTCATCGCAATCGAGATACTTGACTTGCGAAAACCGGTGTAATTCGATACATCAACACTTCTGACAACCGGCTTTTCCTTGCTTAAAATAAGGATCGATTCAAGATAGTTCTCAGCGGATTCGGTAGCAGCCATTGTATTCTCCTCCTGACAGATCGTCTTTTGGGACAACGCCCGGATTCAGTATAAAAAAACCAGAATCAGAAGTCAACCGACACTTCTTCTGCCTTCCGGAACCGGCGCATTCGTCTCTTCCTGCTTCGGTTAATCCATATTCATGAACCGCTTTACCTGATCCAGAAAATCTTTGTTCTCATACAATCCATGCCCGAGCCCGTAATACATTTTCAGTCTGCAGTCCCTGATCTGTCCGGCAATCTCAGAAGAAGCCTTTCCTGTCACGATTCTGTCATCCGTTCCGCCGATCACAAGCACAGGACACGTAATCTTCCGCAGCTCATCATAAGCATCATGCGTGAGGCAGGATTGGGCCTGGATGATAAAACGCTCCAAAGACTTCGGCTTGCCGACACTTCCCAAAAGCTCATACATCTTCCGCGTTTTCCGCAGTCTCTCTTCGGTGTACGAATGCTCTGCAGTATCAAGCATAATTCCCCTGTAATCTCCTGCCTCTGCCATCCGGATCCAGCTGCCGATCACCTCCTGCACCGTTGGATTGGGCCGGCTCAGTGTCACCGCAAGGATCAGCCGGCTGACTCTCTCCGGATAATCAATTGCCAGCCACTGAGCGATCATCCCACCCTGGGATACACCAACAAGGCAGACCCCGGATAAGCCAAGTGCTTTCATCGCCCTGTTCAGGTCTTTCGCCATATCTCTTGTTGTCATACCCGGCAGAAGATCCACCCTGCGGCTGAAGACATACACCGTAAAGTCACTGGCCAGAGAGCGGTAAAGAACGGAAAAAGGAGCTGCCATGCCCTTCACTGTTTTTAATCCGTCTCCCACACCCGGAATCATAACAAGCGTTTTCTCTCCGGTTCCGAACCGGATATAATCCATCTCAAAAGATTTCAGCTTCAAATGTCCGTTCTTTGCGTTCAGCATGTTTGCTCTCCCGGGATATCCAATACGGCCGGCAGACCAGCCGTACAATAAATCGGATCGGGCCTTTCGACCCGACCCCACACGGCCTGTCTGAAGGAGAAAACGATGATGCCAAACCTGCAGACCGTCCTCATTGATAATATCATAACAAAGCTGAAGATTCAAGAAAAGCCTCCGGCTGGCGCCGGAGGCTGCATGATACACTTTTGTTCACAGACATCACCTGTACATACCCATAACTGCCTGCATGCAGGCTTGACGCAGTCATATAGGATGACCAGGCCGGCCGTGAATTGTAACCCTTATACAGGATATGCCTTGTTCTTGGAATCGCCCTCTGTCGGATCTACGCCGGTCTTCTGCGCCTGACGATACTTGAAGTAATCGATGGCGACCTGCGGGAACAGTGCATAGGTGAGGACATCCTCATCCATCTGCTTGTACTGGGCAATCTCTTTCTCATAGCCCGGAAGCATCGGAGCAATGTCATCCGCCGGACGGTGTGTGATCACCTCAGCGTCGCCGATGCACTTCTTCTGGACCTCTTTGTTGAACGGCTTGACTGTCTGGCCATACTTTCCGCTCAGCACATCCTTGGTCTCCTGCGGCACCATCTTGTAGCGCTCGCCGGCAATGACGTTCATAACGGCCTGTGTACCGACAATCTGGGACGACGGCGTAACCAGCGGCGGCTCACCAAGATCTGCTCTGACGTTCGGCACTTCCTCAAGCACTTCGTAGTACTTGTCCGCAGCGCCGAGCTTGTCAAGCTGCGAAGTCAGGTTCGAGAGCATGCCGCCCGGTACCTGGTAGACCAGCGTCTTGATATTGACGCCAAGGTTCTTCGGGTTCAGGAGGCCGTTTGCCAGGCACTCGTCTCTGTACGGACGGAAGTAGTCTGCGATCTCTTCCAGAAGCTTCATATCATATCCGGTATCATACGGAGTACCCTGGAATGTCTTGACCATAACCTCGGTTGCCGGCTGGGAAGTACCCAGAGCAAACGGGCTCATCGCGCAGTCAATCACGTCCACACCGGCTTCAACCGCCTTCAGGTAGGTCATGGCGGCGGCACCGGAAGTGTAATGCGTGTGAAGCTGGATCGGAAGGTCAACCGCATCCTTCATCGCCGCGATCAGTTCGGTCGCTGTGTAAGGAAGAAGCAGTCCTGCCATATCCTTGATACAAATGGAATCTGCACCCATATCCTGGATCCGCTTCGAGATATCAACCCAGTAATCAAGCGTGTAAGCATCACCCAATGTGTAGGACAGCGCGATCTGTGCATGTCCTTTCTCTTTGTTCGCTGCCTTGACACAGGTCTCAAGGTTCCTCAGGTCATTAAAGCAGTCGAAGATACGGATGATATCGATACCGTTCGCAATCGACTTCTGTACAAAATATTCCACAACGTCATCCGCATACGGCTTATAGCCCAGGATGTTCTGGCCACGGAACAGCATCTGCAGTTTCGTGTTCTTGAAGCCGTCACGCAGCTTCCTCAGTCTGATCCACGGATCTTCCTTCAGGAAACGAAGCGCTGCGTCAAAGGTCGCGCCGCCCCAGCACTCTACAGAGTGGTATCCGACCTTGTCCAGCTTATCAATGATCGGAAGCATCTCTTCCGTCGGCATACGTGTTGCGATCAGAGACTGATGCGCGTCACGCAGAATCGTCTCAGTTATCTTAATCGGCTTTTTTTCTGCTGCCATCTTATTCATTCCTTTCCCTTACATGTCTCCTCTATAAACGCCAGTTTATATCTGATTTCCTGAGTTCGGATGCGAATCCCGTAGCCTCACGCCTGCGGCGTTCGCTGACGGTATTCAGCTCATCTGCAAACTTATGTCTGTGTCTGACTGAATCTGGTTTGATGCCGGTCCCGCCGCTTTGCCGCCCGGCAGATGCAGGCGGGTTCCGGCTGTCAGCCAATCAGACGCCATAGATTGCCATGAAGGTACCTGCCGCGACGGCCGTACCGATGACGCCGGCAACATTCGGTCCCATGGCATGCATCAGCAGGAAGTTGGTAGGATCCGCCTGTGCGCCGACCTTCTGGGAAACACGCGCCGCCATCGGAACAGCGGACACGCCTG
>CAMIVF010000167.1 GCA_946401715.1 uncultured Clostridia bacterium
CCCTATACGGATGCAATTCGTGATCTCCTGACCAGAGTGAAAGAGGTTCAGGAAGCCAACGGGTGGCTTGGCGAGTATATCTTCACCGGTGCCGACGGCAGGGTCACTGTACACCAGCTGTCGTCCTGCATGAAGAACAAGTGCAACCAGATCGGAATCACGCCCAAGGGAATCAATGCCTACAGACGTACGGTCAACTCCCTGATCCGGGCGAACGGGCTTTCGGCGGAAGCCGCGGGCGCGATGATCGGCAACACTCCCTCAGTCAACAACCAGTACTATACTTTCGACGTTACGGAAGACAGTAAGAAGTATGACGTGTTGGATCAGGTGAACCAGTTTATGTTGAATCCCGGGGGATCGCCCGGTCGTTCCAGATGAGCTGGCCAGCCCGGCCAGCCAAATAAACAGGTAGATCAGCGGCTCAATTTCATGGCCTGACCGGGCCAATCAGCCTGCCCAACCAGCCCAACCACTTAAAAAGCGGGCTTCCGTTTCCGGAAACCCGCATGGTTGAGGAAAAAAGTCGATGCGACTGGATTTGAACCAGCGGCCTCTGCGTCCCGAACGCAGCGCTCTACCAAACTGAGCCACGCATCGTTATGTCTGTGAAATCTGCCCTTGAGCAAGCTTCCTTATCTTAACACTGCTTATTCTGAAATGCAAGCTTTTTTTGCAGGTACTTTTGGTGATGTGTTTTCTGTGTTATGATAGCTCTGTTTTGCAGAAAACAAATACCATCGTACATGAGGTTATCTGACCATGCAGAAGAAAAAAGCAAACCCGGCTGCGCTTGCGCCGATCCTGGTCTTCCTGGTGCTTTATCTGGGAAGTGGAATCTACTTTGAATATATCCGCCCTGTGGAGGGGCAGATGGGATTTTATGTCATCTCTGTCGTCGTGGCGTTCGGACTTGCGCTGATCGTTGCATTTGCCCAGAACCGAAGCCTGAGCTTTGATGAGAAGATCCACATCTGTGCGCAGGGCATCGGTGATGACAACATCGTGATCATGCTTTTTATTTTTCTCATGGCCGGTGCTTTCAGCGGCCTTGCTTCCGCTGCCGGCGGTGCCGAGAGCACGGCAAACCTGATGCTTCATCTGATTCCGGACAGCCTTGCCTTTCCGGGTATGTTCCTGATTGCCTGTCTGATCTCCATGGCGATGGGCACCAGCGTTGGTACGATTACCGTGCTGGTTCCGATTGCGGCTGTCATGGCGAAGGAAACCGGATATCCGCTGCCGCTTGTCGTCGGCACGGTTGTCGGCGGATCCATGTTCGGAGATAACCTTTCCGTCATCTCCGACACGACCATTGCCGCCACCCGTACGCAGGGTGTGGAGATGCAGGATAAATTCCGGGTCAACATCAAGGTTGCGCTTCCGGCGGCACTGCTGACGACAGTCATTCTCTTTCTCTATTCGATGCATCATCCGTCTGCCCATCTTGCGGATAACAGCTTTCATCTCCTGCTGGCGCTCCCCTACTTTATCGTCCTGATTCTCGCGCTTTGCGGGCTCAACGTCTTTATCGTTCTTGGCATCGGCATTATTCTGTTTTTCCTGATCGGATTATTCGCCGGTACGCTCTCTGTTCCGGCTGCATTTTCCGCTATGGGAACCGGGACGACCGGCATGTTTGAAACGATGATCGTCACGATTCTTGTGGCGTCGATCAGTGCTCTGATCCGCGAGTACGGAGGCTTTGAGGCGATCCTCTCCTTCATCCGTGCCAGGGCGAAGTCTTCCCGCGGAGGCAAGTTCGGCATCTGTGCGCTGACTGCTCTTATGGATATCGCGACTGCCAACAATACAGTCGCGATCGTCATTGCCGCGCCGATTGCGAAGGAAATCAGCGACGAGTTTCATGTATCTCCGAAGGAAACCGCTTCGCTTCTCGACACGACCTCCTGCATCTTCCAGGGACTGATCCCATATGGGGCGCAGCTTCTCATTGCTGCCCGGCTGGCAGGAATCTCCAGCATGAAGATCATACCCTGCCTCTTTTATCAATTCCTTCTGACCGGCTTTGTGCTGCTGTCCATCCTTCTGAATAAAGAGTCCTGACTTTCCGCATACCTGCATGTATGCTATTCTTAATATGTGCCGCCGGCTGTTCGGTCCGATACGGGCAGGCGGCATTTTGCAGGAGAGACAGCAGGATCCTCAGGATCCGGGAAAGGGGGATCATATGGCCGGACACGATCTGACCGCGATTCTGCCGGATGGCAGATCTTTTGGCTTCTGGGAAGAGGAAGTCATCTATGACAGGGTGCTGCATGTTGACTGCCAAAGCCCTGCCGCATCCGATGAAAATGACGGCAGCGCGGTCGCTCCGTTCAGAACCATCAACCGCGCCGCGCGCGAGGCTGTCCCCGGAACGAAGGTTCTGATTCACGCCGGCGTCTACCGGGAGTGTGTCCGGCCCGTTCCCGTCCTGGGATGCGGCAGTTGACCTGAAGGATATGATCCCTGCCTGCGCGCGGTGTTTTCTCTGAGCGGCCGCGGCAGCCGCCGAAGGCTTCTCTCAACGGGAATTAGCCTGACAGCCGCAGTCCACGGAAACAGAGGAAGCAGAGGACGCCCTGCTTTGATGTATCCAAGGCCCGTGTTCTGTGGTATTCTTGTAAAAGAATAACCTTTTTTCATTCGACCGGATTCGGTCAGTTCATTCAGATGCTCACTAAGGAGTACGACATGTCTGCTGATTTTGAACAGATCGTCACAATGGATTCTTCCGGATTTGTATTGCTGGCGGATTATGTACCGGCCATTGTCCAGGAGATCCGCTACTATTCCACTTACAATTTTGTAGGTGACCGCATCGACGGGTACGAGGCACCCTGCGCGATGCTGACAAAAGAAGCTGCCCGGGCGCTGAAAAATGTGAGCAACGAGATGATTGCTTCAGGCTACCGCCTGAAGATCTTCGACGCTTACCGCCCTGCCCGCGCGGTCAGGCATTTTGTACTGTGGGGAATCGAGGATCTTGATCTTCGTATGAAGCCCTATTTCTATCCGGATCTTGAGAAACAGGATCTGTTTGTCAGAGGCTATATTGCCAGCAGATCCAGCCACAGCAGGGGAAGCACCGTGGATCTGACCCTTCTGGATATGCAGACCGGAAAAGAGCTGGATATGGGGAGTCCCTTTGACTGGTTTGGGGAAGAATCCCACCCGGACTACAGAGGCATTTCCGAGGAACAGTATAAGAACCGTATGTTCCTGCAGACCGCCATGAAGCGGAATCGTTTCCTTCCGATTGACTGCGAATGGTGGCATTTCACCCTGGCCGATGAACCTTATCCGGACGTGTACTTTGATTTCCCTGTTTCACTAGATTACTCATAAGCGGAGGCTTGATCGATTGGCTATGAATGAAAGCAATATCATGCAAAACAGTTTAGACAGACAGGCGGAAACCGGTTTTCAGAAGCCTCTGCGTCTGGGGATTGTCTATCAGGAAGAAAGCGGACGCGGTCTTACGCATCCTTTCTTTGTGCTGATTCTGGACGCCTTTAAACAAAGAGCCGAAGAGATGGGCTGTGAGGTCACATTCATCAACAGCCATATCGCCGGGCATGACATGGATTACGCCGATTACTGCCGCATGAGTCGTCTGGACGGTGTATGTCTGGTCTGCGCGGACTTCGCTGCTCCCCGGGTGAAGGCGCTCGTTGAAGCCGGGCTGCCTTGCCTTACCGTGGATCATCTTTTCAAGCGTGTTCCGGCCGTTCTCTCGGACAATGAAACCGGTATGCGGAAGCTGGTGGACTACGCAATCTCCTGCGGCCACCGCCGCATCGCGTTTGTCCATGGGCACAACAATTCCGTCGTAACCAGGACGCGGATCCAGCAGTTCAAAAACACCATGGCCATACACGGTCTGCCGGTTCCGGAGGAATATGTCAGGGAAAGTGAGTATCACAATATCTCTCTCACCCGCAGAATAGTCGGGGAGCTTCTCAGGATGGAGGATCGTCCCACCTGTATTATGCTTCCGGACGACATTGCGTATCTCGGCGCGCAGGATGCTGCCCGCGAGAATGGTCTACGCATCCCCGATGATATCTCCTTTGCCGGCTATGACGGCATTCCCATCACGCATGCGCTGCGCCCCCGGCTGACCACCATCCGCCAGGACAGCCCGCAGATGGGCCGGCTTGCCGCCGAGCATCTGATCCGTGTCGTCAAAGATCCGAAGACCGCCAGCAAACTGCCGGTCATACTCCCTGTGGAACTGGTGGAAGGCGGCACCATCGGAAAACGCTGAATTCCTGTCCGGCCGGCTTTGTGCTCTGTGCCGGACTTTCATTTTTCATTCTGCAGCAGAACGCAAAGAAAGCGGCCCGTTTGAGCCGCTTTCCTTTTATACTTCTTTCAGACTGATATCCTGTCTCAGGCTTTGCTTTCCTTCCCGATCGTCTTAAGAGCAGTGATCGCAAGGTCAACCGCAAGTACAACCAGTACAATCGCGATAACCGCCTGCACGATATTCCACGGATCCTCTCCTGCTACCTTGATCTTCGCAATGATTGTCAGAACCAGTGAGCAGAGTGTTACGATGAGCATGAAGATCATCGGGATGTAGAACATCTTGTTGTTGCGTCCGATGGAACCGAGCCATGCGCAGACGCCCAGAAGGCCGAGTGCCGCAAGCAGCTGGTTGGCAGCGCCGAACAGCGGCCAGATCTTCGCATAGCCGGTCA
>CAMIVF010000168.1 GCA_946401715.1 uncultured Clostridia bacterium
GGACTTCCGCGCAGGATCCCCTTGTCACCGTGATCCTTGATCTCCTTGCGGTTCGAACCATAGCGGATATCAGCCCCATACAGCGAAGACATCGCGATCGATGCTGTAACGCTGAGAGGAATCCCCTTGTACGCTGGTCCGAAGAGAATATCAAAATCCGTCCCGAAAGAGGCCTGAATCGCATGGGCATAATACTCGCCAAGCTTCTTCAGCTGCTCTCCTGTGCGGTAATATCCTGTGTTGACAAAGAACGGCGTCTGACGGCCGCTCTTTGTGACAAAGTCTCCAAATCTGAGGACCTGGCATTCTACCATAAAGTCGATAAAGTCTTTCTTGTACTGTTCCATCTGTACCTCCCAGTCTGATTCTACGGGGTCTTTCCTGACTTGTTTCTTATCTCCCCGCCCCGCTCCCTTCCGGCGCGTCTGTGCGTACGGGGAGGGTTGCGCGTAGGGGAAGTCTCACCGGATTACTCTATGCACCCGATCAGTTCTCTGACGTCCGCGATTTCGTGGCGCTCCAGGTATTCACGGATCCCGTCGATCACGGTAAGCGCCGTCGTCTGATCGTGGAAAGAAGCAGTCCCGATTGAAACCGCAGCGGCACCTGCCATGAGCATCTCCAGCGCGTCCGCAGCGGTCCGTATCCCGCCCATTCCGATGATCGGAATCTTCACCGCCTTCGCACACTGGTACACCATACGCACAGCCACCGGATGGATCGCCGGTCCGCTGAGTCCGCCGGTCCGGTTTGCCAGCGCAAATGCTCTTCGCTCAACGTCGATCTTCATCCCTGTAAGGGTGTTGATCATGGACAGCGCATCCGCTCCGCCGGCCTCGGCCGCTTTCGCGATTTCCGCTATGTCGGTAACATTCGGACTGAGCTTCATAATCACCGGCTGACGTGCAATCTTCTTTATCACGGAAGTGATCCGCTCCACGCCCTTCGGGTCCGTGCCAAAGGCAATTCCGCCCTCCTTCACATTCGGGCAGGAAATGTTGATCTCCAGAAGATCCGCTCTTTTCTCTGACGCAAGTTTCGTGACGCAGTCCACATACTCTTCTTCCGAGTGACCGCAGACATTGACGATCACCTTCGTCCCGATTCCGGAACAGTTTTCATCCGGCGTGAGCGTCTCTTCCAGAAACCCAAGATCCCGCTTCGCGAAAACTTCAAATCCCGGATTCTGCAGGCCAATAGCGTTCAGCATGCCGGACGGCGTCTCACAGATTCTCGGCGTCGGATTGCCTTCCCACGGAACGGAGGACACGCCCTTGGTCACCACGGCTCCAAGCCGGTTCAGATCGAAAAACGAAGAGAATTCCATTCCCGATCCAAATGTCCCTGAGGCGGTCATGACAGGGTTCTTCAGTCTGACCCCGCACAGGTCTACGCTCATGTTGTGTGTTGTCATGTCTACGCTTCCTTCCGCTACTTACAATTCGATCTCTGTCGATAAGAACACAGGGCCTTCCGTGCAGACTCTCTTGTTCTTTACCTGCGAATGTTCGTCGATCTTTGTTGATCTGCACACGCAGCTCAGGCAGGCGCCGATTCCGCAGGCCATCTTCTCTTCCATTGACAGCCAGCATTCTGTCCCGTTCTCCAGCGCATACTGTTTCAAAGCCCGGAGCATCGGGACCGGTCCGCAGGCATAGATCACATCTGCTCCCAGGCCATTTGCCCGGATCGCATCAAGGACTGTCCCCTTCGTTCCGAAGCTTCCGTCCTCCGTCGCCACAACCGTATCACACGGGAAGTCTTCCAGCAGGAACCGCTCATCCCGGTATCCAAGGATTGCTTTGACATCAGCAGCACGCTCTGCCGGACTGCCCGGAGCACTTTCCGCCAGGTCTGCCGCAGCCGGATTGCCCGGAGCGCCTGCGCCGTCAGACGATGTCAGCCGCTTCGCCAGCTCCAGCATCGGAGGGATTCCGATTCCGCCGCCGATCAGGAATACGCGCTTTGCCTGTGCGCGTTCCAGTGGGAACCCATTGCCAAGCGGGCCGACCAACATCACGCTGTCTCCCTTCTCCAGCTGTGAGAATTCCTTCGTCCCGGCTCCCGCAATCCGGAAGACCAGCCTCAGAATGCCGCCCGTCGCGTCCGCTTCGCAGACGGATATAGGACGCGGCAAAAGACGGGCGCTGTCATTGGCATACACCGACACAAACTGCCCCGGCATGGCTGCAGCAGCGATCTTCTCCGCCGCAAGCTTCAGGCTGAAGATATCATTCCCGATCCTGACGCATTCAAGAACTTTCGCATACTCTCTGTACTTCATATTCTGTCCTTACAGGCCGATCGCCTGCGCGATATCCTTCTTCATATCAAGCACTGCCTCGCGTGCTGCATCTGCGTATGCACTGCCGAAACGCCCTGCGTAGGGTTCTTTTTTATAGGCTGCGATGATGCCGCGCGAGGAATTCACGATTGCGCCGAGCCCATCCTTGTCGAAGAACGGAACCAGATCCTTGCCGGTGCCGCCCTGCGCGCCGTAGCCGGGCACCAGGATATAACTCTTCGGCATAATCTTCCGCAGCGTCTCACCCATCTGCGGATAGGTCGCGCCAACCACGGCGCCGACTTCACTGTAGCCGCTCTTGCCGATCAGCGCCGGATCGCTGGCCCATTCATCAACCTTCTTTCCCACCAGCTCATAGAGCGGGCGTGTCTGTCCGTCGTCATCTGTGACCAGCCGGTCCTGGAACTCTCCGCTGGAAGGATTGGAAGTCTTCACCAGCACAAAGATTCCCTTGCTGTGCGCAGCGCATTCTTTGATAAACGGCTGAACCCCGTCGCTTCCGAGGTACGGGTTCACCGTGCAGATGTCCTCACCGAAGGGAGCCACAACCCGGCTGCCGACTGTCACCTCACCAAGGTGAGCCGCGGCATATGCTGCGGAGGTCGACCCGATGTCGCCGCGTTTCACATCGCCGATCACGATCAGGCCTTTCTCCCTGCAGTACGCAACTGTCTTTGCAAAGGCTTTCAGTCCTTCAATTCCGTACATTTCATACATTGCAATCTGCGGCTTCACAGCCGGGATCAGATCATAGGTTGCGTCTATGATCTCCTTGTTGAACTGCCAGATCGCCCAGGCAGCACCTTCCAGCGTCTCTCCGTATTCCCGGAACGCCTTTTCCTTCAGCTCGTCCGGGAGAAAACTCATCTGCGGGTCAAGCCCCACACAGATCGGTGCTTTCGTTTTGCGGATTGCTTCTACCAGTCGGTCAATCATTGGTTGTCCTCCCTCTTCCTTCTTCGTCCCGGTACACGACCTCACCTTCACAGATCGTCCACTTCACGCGGCCTCTCACCTTCCAGCCGTCAAACGGGGTGTTCCTGCCCTTTGAGGCAAACTTTCTTTTATCGATGATCCATTCCTGTGACGGGTCGATGATCGCAATGTCTGCCGGATTCCCAACGGCGATGCGGCCGTCACCGTACTGGCTCATCAGGTCAAATGCTTTCGCAGGTGCTGTGCTCATGGCACGTGCCATCTCCAGCGGCGACAGGATTCCGGGTTCCACCAGCTTCGTCACCGTCAGCGCGACTGCCGTCTCAAGTCCCACGATACCGAAGGCACAGGTCTTCATGGAACCGAACTTCTCATTCGCTGCGTGCGGTGCATGGTCTGTTGCGATACAGTCAATCGTTCCGTCCTTCAGTCCTGCGATCAGCGCATCCCGGTCCTGCGGCGTACGCAAAGGCGGGTTCATTTTATACTGAGGATTATCCCTCGGAATATCGTCGCTTGTCAGAGAAAAATGATGAGGGCAGACCTCCGCGGTCACCCGGACGCCCATGGACTTGGCAACGCGGATCATCTCCACTGCACTCCTCGTCGATACATGGCACAGATGAAGGTGTGCCCCGGTCTCTGCCGCAAGAACCAGATCACGCGCTGTGATCACATCCTCCGTCGAGTTCGTGATGCCCGGCAGCTTCAGGCGGACCGCATTCGCATCGTCATTGACCACGCCGCCGTTCACAAGATTTTTGTCCTCACAGTGCGCGCAGACAGGAATGTCCAGCTCAGCCGCCAGGCGGAACGCGTCCAGCGCAAGCTTCGCGTTCATGACACTCTTCCCGTCCTCTGAAATCGCAGGCGACCCGGCGTCAACCATCCCCCGGATATCCGCCAGTTCCTCGCCCTTCTGTCCCTTCGTGACAGCGCCGATCTGCATCACATGAATCGGGGAGAGCGCAGCCGCCTTGAATCTCACATAGTTGACCTTATCCGGCAGATCAATCACCGGCCTCGTATTCGGCATGGCGCAGATCGTCGTATAACCACCCCGCGCACCGGCCTCCGAACCGGTCCCGATATCCTCTTTATAGGTAAAACCCGGGTCCCGCAGGTGGACATGCAGATCAACCAGTCCCGGCATCACCCAGCAGCCGGACGCATCGATCTGCAGCGAATCGTCAGAAGAAACATCTCCGCTGTCGCCGACTGTCATCGACACTTCCCGTCTTTTTGGTGCAGGGAACTTCAGGTCGTCGCCGATCTGCGTGACCTTTCCTTCTTCGATCAGAAGATCCGTTACCCTGTCTGTTCCAGATTCAGGATCCAGCACCCGTCCGTGCTTGATTAGGATCTGCATAGCCCCTCCTTTGCGCGCCTGTCGCTGCTATATTCCGCTTCGCGGGCTCGCTGTGAGTGCCTGGTCTGCCGCTTACAAGCCTTGTCAGGCTT
>CAMIVF010000169.1 GCA_946401715.1 uncultured Clostridia bacterium
CTCTGGCAAGCAAGCTTGCCTCGGCTTCAGGGCTTTTGACCCTTACATCATCAAAATCCAACAATCTGCAGTATCTGCACGCCCCAGATGCCCATGACCAGCGACACGCTGCACAGTACGATCATCGGAACGGTCATCAGCCATGGTGCTTCGTCTCTCTCCTCCGAAACCTGCTCGTCTTTGCCCGGGAAAAAGGCTTTGAATGCGACCGGGAACAGGTAGCCTGCGGTGAGCAGCGCGGAGATCAGAAGAATCACGATCGGAAGCACACTCAGGATCTTCATCCCATCGTCCGCGACGCTGAGCGCAATCACCCATTTGCTGAGGAATCCGCCCATGGGCGGGATACCGACCAGGGACAGGGACGCGGCCAGGAAGCACCACATCACGATGGGCATCTGCTTTCCGATTCCGGTCAGCTCGTCCACTCTTCTCTTCCCATACTTGTAGATAAAGACACCGGCACACAAGAACAGGCAGCCCTTTGCCGATGCGTGGCTCATCACGTGCAGCAGCGCTCCGCGGATGCCGCCGTCCGACAGAAGAGACAGGGCCAGCATGATATAGGAGATCTGGCTGATGGTTGAGTAGGCCAGTCTCTTCTTCAGGTTCTTTTCCAGAAATGCCATCATGGATCCCATGAATACGGTGACCATGGCAAGAATCATCCAGGCATACTGCACGTAAGTCCCGCGGATGAAGTCTGTGCCGACACAGTAGTACACCAGGCGGATCACAGCGATCACGCCGGCCTTGGCAATGATGCCGGACAAAAGCGCGGATGCCGGAGCCGGGGCGATGGGATGTGCCGCGGGCAGCCAGCCATGCATCGGATACATGCCGGCTTTCGTGCCAAAGCCAAGAATCGCGGCCATCACCGCGGCAAGCAGGATCTGCTCATGACCGGACACGGCTGCTTTGTCGAGAAACCCTCCCAGCTGGAAGCTCTTCTGGGCTGCGCCGTAATAGTACACAAAGAAAACGCCGAACAGTCCCATCAAAGCGCCCGCAATGGAATAGAACAGATACTTCAGGCCGGCTGCGACCGCCTCCTTTGTCCGCTCATGCAGAACCAGCGGAACCGTCGTCAGCGTTGCCATCTCGAAACTGAGATAAACCGTCACCAGATTGTCCGACGCGCAGACTGCGATCAGCGCGCCCAGAGAAACATAATAGAACGCGAAGAAGGTCGGACGGTTCTCTTCCATCTTCATGTATTCCATGGCATAGAAGGCTGCGCAGGTATACAGAATCAGCACTGCTGCAAGGAAGAATCTGCCCAGGCCGTCCAGCGCGAAAGAAAGCGTCACATTTTCCGAAAAGGAAAACAGTGTAATCTCCTCTCCCCGGAAAATCGCGCCGATTCCCAGCGCGGCACTGATCAGGGAGACCAGCGCGTATCGGAAGCACCTGGCGCGGAAGGAAGGCGCATTTGTCACGGAAGCAATAATCCCGGCAATCACCGGAAACAGAATTGCACAGATGATAATCATGTCGATAGCTCCTCTTCTCGTGCTTTTATAAGAACATCCCGAGTCCACGGTAAATCACGTCGGATATGACCCAGGAGAACAGTCCAAGGAACATATTCAGGATCGTCAGCACCATACCGGCCAGCAGGTAACCCTTCCTGCTTTTGTCTCTCACCGGTCTGGAACGCTTTGAGGTTTTCGCCTGGCTGTCCGGTTCAAAAAAGATCCTGATCAGCGTCCGGATGAAATAGATCGCGTTCAGGACGGAACTGACGCCCAAAGCTGCCAGAACCACCAGCGTTTTCCATTTGATTCCTCCAAGCACCACTGCCTGGCCGAACATCAGCTTCGCGGAGAATCCGGCGAAAATGGGAATGCCGATCATGGAAAGCGCTCCCACCGTAAACATGCGCCCTGCAAGAGGATCCCTCTGTGCGCTGCCCTGCAGCGCCTTGAATCTCAGGCTGTCCCCCGATACCTGCGCGAGGTAAGGCGAAGTCACAAACAGCAGGCTCTTGGTCAGAGCATGGGCTAAGATCTGAAAGATCGCAGCCGCGAATCCGGCGACGGTCCCGATCCCGATTCCCATGTAGATGTAGCCGATCTGCGCGGCGGACGAAAATGCGATCATGCGGTTGATGTTCGATGCCCTAAGCGCGCTGACCGATCCGACGATCATCCCGCAGATGCCCAGTACAAACAGGATCATCAGGATCGGCGTTTTTCTGATGACTTCAATTCCGACTGCTCTGTAGAAAATCTTGAACAGCAGAAAGATGTATGCCTTCGATACCAGCGAGCTTAATACGGCGCCTGACGTAGGGGTTGCCCGGCCGTAAGTATCCGGCATCCAGAAGTAAAAGGGAAACAGACCGCTCTTGATCGCGATGCCGATCGTCATGATGCCGACCGCCATGGAAATCGCGGGGATCGAGGACGGGTTCCGGGCTACCTCGTCCAGGCTCTGCCGCATGGGCACCATCAGCAGATGTCCTGATATGTCATATAAAAGCACAACGCTCATCAGGAACATGCCGCTGCCCATCAGGTTCAGGATCATGTACCGCACCGCGGCAAGTGTTGTCCGGCCGATCTCTCTCACGATCAGAATGCCGCAGCTGACCAGAGTCAGGATCTCCAGGAACACATATCCCGTGAAGACATCATTGGTCCAGGTGATCGCCATGAGTGCAGCGGTCAGCAGGTTCAGCAGGCTGAAGTAAAGGTTGATCTTGCTCTCATCGATATCCTTCTGGACGAAATGATATCCCGCAGTTACGCTGCAAAGAAGAACCACCGCAAACAGCAGCGCGATCAGTGCCTCCAGACAGCCGGCACGGATTTCATTGCCCCAGGGAGCCGGGAATTCCCCCATGGTATAGGTAAACGCGGTTCCGGTCTTCAGTGTATAGCCCAGCACACACCCTGTCATGCCGACGAGTACCGACTCGTATGCAATTGTATAGTTTTTCGCCGCCTTCGCACTCAGCATCATGCACAGAGGGCCTGAGAACAGGCTCAGCACGATGGTCAGCAGCGGATAGTTCCATATGATGTTCATCGGTCTTCCTTCTGATGCTTCGACAGTACATAGATCATATCCAGATCCAGTGTGTGATAACGCTTGTACAGGCGGACGGTCAGGGCAAGCATGACCGCTGTCACAGAGACCGACACGACGATTCCCGTCAGGACAAGACCCGCCGGCACAGGATTGATATAGTGAGAAGCGTCCGTCACCCCGTTCTCGATGACCGGCGCCTTCCGGCCTCTGATATAGCCCATCGATGCCAGCAGCAGAAATACGCCTGTGTCCATGATGTTCATCCCGATCAGTTTCTTGATCAGGTTTTTATTGAACAGAAGCGTCGTAAAGCCGATCCCGAACAGAATCACGGCGGCGGCCTCTTCATAATTGTTCAGAAGATTCCGGATCATTCCTTTCTTCCTCCTTTTTCTTTTCCGGGTTTAGAGGAATAATACGCAAAATCAACGTCCGTCCCGATGCTCCCTCTCCGGAAGAGACTGTAGAATCCAAACATGGTGACACTGACGACGCAGCCTACGGCGATGTCCAGCGGAAGAATCATGCCGCCGGAAAAAACCGCCCCCGGTGTCCCCTTGGGAATGTGGTTCTCAAGCCCGTTCGCGCCCATGAAGAAAACATATCCTTTTGCAAAGCTGTAAAAAGCCAGGGACACAAAGGTAGTGACTTTGCACGCTTTCATGGTAAAGAACCGGTCCGCCGCCTGCATGCCAAAGGCAGCAGAAAACAGAATCATGCCCGCGCCGAGCACCGCGCCTGCCGAGAAGCCGCCGCCGGGAGAATTCTGCCCGTTCAGCAGGATATAGATTCCGTACAGGACGATAGCCGGAAGCAGGGCCCGGCACATCGTGCGCAGAATCGGATCCTTTGACAGATCATAGTAGACATCAGAACGGATCGTATAATAGTCTTCATATCCGGTTCTCTGGTTTTTCCGGTCAATCCTGAGCAGGATCATGACACAGATCAGCGCGGTAAAGAGGACGTGTGATTCCCCGAGCGTGTCAAACGCCCTGTAATCCAGAATCATACCGGAGACAACATTGACGGCGCCGGTCTCCTCCACGCCCTTCTCAATATAGCGGTCCTTCACCTCTGTTGTCCTTGGATTCTCCTCGCCGTACTGCGGCAGCATGGAAATCGAGTACAGAAGAACCAAGGAAAGGAAGACGCAGGACAGGACAGCCACCAGATAATAAAACTTTGTAAAGCGGCCTCTGACACGTTCCACCTTCTGCTGTTCATCCGGATTCTCCCGAAAGACACGCAGCTTCTCAGCCGAGAGTTTCCTGCGCTCTTCCCGGTTCAGGTCATCCTCCTGACTGATATCGAGCAGCTCCTCCATCGGATCGGATTCTCCCATGATCCAGGACTGGAATTCCCCTTTCATCAGCGTCTCTCCTTCTCATTGCCGGCTTCCGATTCTTCCTTGCGGACAGGCTCCGGATCCTTCCCGGCATCTGCCGGATCGCCTGTATCCTCTGCTCCGATCTTCTTCAGCGTCATCAGGAACAGGATGCCGCTTACGCCGGCTCCGACTGCTGCCTCCGTGATGCCAAGA
>CAMIVF010000170.1 GCA_946401715.1 uncultured Clostridia bacterium
GACCCCAACATCATTTGATTAAACATCTAATAGTTATTATACTTCATATTTTATATTTGTCACGAAGAAAATAAAAGCCGGCAGATAACAAAAACCAGGTGTCAGGAGGATACAGAAAACAATGCCTGCAGCCCTCTGACACCCGGTCTTCCTCACCGGTATATATTCGGTTTTATCCTTTCCCCGTTTTTTGTTTTATTCGATGGAAATGATGTAATAATACAGCGGCTGGCCGCCGGATGCGACTTCCACCTCACAGTCCGGGAATTCTTCACTGAGTCTGTCTCCCAGCGCCTGTGCATCTTCCTCACTGACATCCTTGCCGTAATAGATGGAGATCAGCTCACTGTCTTCTTCCACCAGCTTCTTCACCGACTCAAACGCAGTCCCGCCGATTTCCTGCCCGACAGCAACGATGCCGGTATCGCCAACGCCCATGATATCGCCGGCATGGATCGTCATCTCGTCGATCTTCGTATCCCTGACCGCGTAGGTCAGCTCTACCGTCTTCACCAGAGAGATCTCTTCCTTCATCAGCGAAGCGTTCTCCTGCACGGTTTTATCAGGAAGGTAATTGACCAAAGCAGTGATGCCCTGCGGGATCGTCTTCGACGGAACCACGATGATCTCCTTGTCCTTGATCAGATTCTGGGCCTGCTCCGCCGCAAGAATGATGTTCTTGTTGTTCGGCAGGATAAAGACCGAATCCGCGTTGACCTTCGCCACTGCATCCATAATATCCTGCGTGGAAGGATTCATGGTCTGGCCGCCCTCAATCAGCTCATCCGCGCCAAGCTCCCGGAAGATACCACCCAGTCCTTCGCCGATGGAGACCGCGATGAAGCCGACCTCCTTATGCGGCATCTGTACTTCTTCCTGCGCTTCCTCTTCCGGATCCTTCCTCGGATCCGCCATCGCCTCCTTGAGTTCTTCCTCCTCAAAGATATGCAGCGGATACTGCGGACGTTCCGTATTATTGATCACGTGGATTCTCGACAGATATCCGAAGTTGAGTGCCTTGGACAAAATCACGCCGGGATCATCCGAATTGATATGGACCTTCAGTCCTTCCTCGCAGCGCTCTGCGGCGACATCCGCGCCCTGTTCCTCCAGAAATGCTACAAACCCGAGCCGTTCGTCCTTGGAAATGTGTTCTTTGTTCTTGAGAATAAATTCCGTGCGGTAAGCATACTGCTTCACCTCAGGCGCCGCTTCCTCTTCTTCCTCCTCTATGCCGAGGAAGGCGTTGAAGCAGCCCTTCATGATCTGCACAAGGCCCTGTCCGCCGGAATCCACGACACCGGCTTCCTTCAGCACCGGAAGCATCTCCGGCGTCTGGTCCAGCACAACCTGCATATGCTCGATGACGCCCCGCAGGAAGTCCTCCATCTCAATCTCCGGACAGGCGGAAACCAGTTCCTGCGCGCGCTCTGCGCCGGCCTTGGCCACTGTCAGGATCGTTCCTTCCTTCGGTTTCATGACCGCCTTGTAAGCCGTTTCTACCGCTTTGTGGAATGCTCTCGCCGTATTCTCTGCATTGATGACAGACTCATTTCTCCAGATCTTGCTGCACCCGCGGAACAGCTGTGACAGGATGACACCGGAGTTGCCGCGCGCCCCTCTCAGAGATCCGGATGAAATCGCCTTGGAAACGCTCTCAAGCGTCACCGGATCCAGGTTCTTCACCTCTTCTGCGGCTGACTGGATCGTCAGTGTCATATTCGTTCCGGTGTCCCCGTCGGGTACCGGAAATACATTCAGTTCGTTAATCCATTCTTTTTTCAGTTCAAGATTCCTGGCGCCTGCAAGAAACATTCTTGCCATCATCGCCGCATCTATGGTATTCGAATTCAAGGTTTCAACCTCCATGCACAAAAAAGGACGGCATACGCCGCGATGCCGTTTGCGCGAATTGATGATCAGTCGATTACGCGTACGCCTTCGACGAATACAGTGATCTTCTCAATCTCCATGCCGGTAAAAGCCTCCAGCTTATACTGCACGTTGTTGACGAGGTTCTCTGCGACTGCGGAGATGCTCACCCCATAGGACACAATCACATGAAAGTCCAGTTCGATCCGGTTTTCGTTCATCCTGACTGCAATTCCGTGACCCAGATGTTCTCTTCCGAGCAGTTTTACCAGCCCGTCCTTCATGCTGACGCTGGCCATGCCGACGATCCCGAAGCACTCAACCGCAACGGAGCCCGCATAGGTGGCAATGACATTCGAGTCGATCACGATCGCACCAAGTTTTTTATTCATGCGAACACTCATGGAATTCCCTCCTTCCATAATCCGTTTTATTCTATCAGAGAACCGCCTTTTTGAAAAGCCCCGGCCGTTCTTCTGCTCTTCTGTCGGAAAAAGCATTATGAACTGAGATTTCCCTGAAACACAACGGACGTATGAAAAACTAACGTTTTTTCACACGCCCCCTGCTATAAATCTACATGTTTTCATTACACTGCTTCTCTCTCACACGTCCAGCCGCTGTCTGGCGACCAGCTCAGCAAATAACCCATCCTGCTCGATCAGCTGTTCATAGGTACCATCTTCCACGATCCTTCCGCCGTCCATTACGACGATCCTGTCACAGTGGCGGATGGTCGAGAGTCTGTGGGCAATGACGATCCGGGTGCAGCGCATCCGGTCCAGCGCTTCGGACACCTGCTTCTGTGTGATATTGTCGAGTGCTGAGGTTGCCTCGTCCAGAAGAAGAATCTTCGGTTTCGGCGCGACCGCCTGGGCAATCATGATCCTCTGCCGCTGTCCGCCGGAGATGCCGCCGGAGCCTTCCGACAGGACCGTGCTCATCCCCATGGGCATCTGACGGATATCGTCCGCGATACCGGCGATCTCCGCAGCCTCCCAGGCATCGTCCAGGGTCAGGCTCGGTGATGTCACCGTGATGTTCTCATATATACTCCCGCTGAACAGATCCCCTTCCTGCAGGACGGTTCCGATCTGTTTGCGCAGAGATACGAGATCCAGCGTCTGGATATCCTTCCGGTCGTAGAATACAGCACCCTGCTCCGGCTTCTCAAATCCCAGAAGCAGTCTCAGTAATGTTGACTTGCCGCAGCCGGTTTTTCCGACGATGGCCACATACTGGCGCGCCGGTATGCGCAGACTCAGGTCGTCCAGGATCTTCCTGCCTTCTTTCTCATAACGGAAGGTCACATGAGACAGCTCCACATTGCCGGTGATGCCGGCCAGAGCTTCCCTGCCCTCATTTTTCTCCGGCTCAGCCTCCATCAGCGGGCGGATGATATCGATCGTCGGCTTAATGGTCGCAGCCGCAATCGCCACCTCAGAGATCGCGGCAAAAGCCGACGAGATATAGGCGTATGCCGAGTTAAACGCAAAGTAATCGGCTACAGAAACATGCGAGCGGACCGCTATGTCATACATCACGATCGTCCCGATCAGGGAGATCGCGGTCGTAAACACCGAGTTCAGCCTGATCAGCATTGGCGGATTGAACTTCAGATCTGCCTCTTTCGTATACAGGTCGATCCATTTGGAGAAAACCCGGTTCTCCGCTCCGGACAGACGGATCTTCTCGATGCCGCTGATCAGCGCGTAGGTAAGCCCCTTCTCCTTTGCTGCAAGCTCCATCATCTCCATGTTTCTGGAAACCTGCAGCGCATTTGCCGCAAGGCTCAGCGCCAGCGTCAGTAACGTCACGACCAGAGCCGGCAGCACCAGGCTGCGTGCGTATGTGAAGATCTGTGTCAGGTAGATCAACGAAAACAGTCCGGCCACACCCGTGGAAAAGATCGTTTCCACCAGCGTGTCGCACAGGGAATCCACATACAGAAGATACTGGCTCAGTTCACCGGAACTGTAGGACTTGAAGAAATCCGCCGGCATAGACAGTACGCGCATCATCGACGCCGCTTGCACATTCACGCTCATCTTCATGTTGATCCTGGACAGAACCAGCTGTCGTATAATGGTCAGCAGGAATGATCCGATGGTTGCAAACAGCATGAAACTCAGCACAGCGCCAAGCAGCTGATAGCTCCTGTAGGTGACCACCTCAGAGATCAGGATATGATTCAGCTTCGGCAGGAACATACCGACCAGCGTGATGGCAAGGGCTGCCAGTGCAAAGGATACCAGATCCCACATCGACAAAGTGGATGACATATAGGAAAACAGGTCCTTAATCCGTATGGAGCGAAGCGGCAGCGGACGGTAAAAACAGTACGCCTTGCGGCCGATCTTCTTCTCCTCGGAAGCAGTGACCCGCACCTTCCTGCCGGATACCGGATCCCGGTATGTGTAGGCGCCGGCAGAATTTCGCAGCACGGTTATGACTGCTCCGCTCTCCTCCAGGGACGCGATCATCGGTCCCATGGCGTCCTTGTGCCAGCCCGGCTCCAGTTCCACTTCCCGGTACATGATGTCCGAGGAAGTCAGCAGGTAATCGAGCTTCTCATCGAACGATCTGAGCCGGTCCGGAATCTCCTTGCCGCGGACGCCAAAGTATTTCAGCAGCGTCTCCAGCGCATCGTTTACATCCGCCCCTTCCGCGAAATACTCTCCGGAT
>CAMIVF010000171.1 GCA_946401715.1 uncultured Clostridia bacterium
TCTTGCGTCTGACGGACGGCTTCTCATAATGCTCTCTCTTACGAATCTCCTGCTGAATGCCAGCCTTCGCGCAGCTTCTCTTAAAACGGCGCAGAGCACTGTCCAGCGATTCGTTTTCACGAACAATTATGTTTGACATTCCTACATTCCCCTCCCTCCAGTTGTGGATTGTGCACACCAACTGTACGGGTTTTTCTGCACGAGGGTTAGTATATCACCCCGCAGGCCGGTGCGTCAATTACAATTTTATGATTACAGCGCCAAAAGCCTGACCTCCACGCAAGCTTGCCTGCAGGTGGAGGGGAAGGGCCCACGACGTCCGGTGGACGTCGGCTTTGGGCCGACCGAAGCGGAGCGTAGATGCTGGCGCGCTCCAGCATGAGTGCGCAGTGGTGCGAAAGCACCACGAGAGCACGAATGGTGGGCAGGATTGTGGAAGCGCGCAGCGCGAAACAATCCGTAATCGGCTTTTGTTTTTATGCCTGCTTCAGCTGGGACAAAAGGACCTTGCCTGCTTCCTCCAGTGCCGCATCGATACCGGAGGCGTCTTTACCGCCGGCCATGGCCATGTTCGGACGGCCGCCGCCGCCTCCTCCGACCAGCTTCGCGATTGCCTTGATCAGGTTGCCGGCATGTGCGCCGAGCTTCTGCGCGCCGTCTGTGGCAGTTGCCATCAGCTGGACCTTTCCGTCTGTGACGGAGGCCAGAACGACCACGCCTTCCCCGAGTTTCTCCTTGAGGCTGTCGCCAAGCTCTCTCAGGCTGCCGGCGTCCACGCCTTCCATCTTCGTCGCAAGGAAGCGGATCCCTCCGATCTCCCTGATATCCTGGGTGGTGTCTCCCATCGCGTTTTTCGCGGCTTCGCTCTTGAGCGACTCGATCCGGGAGTGTGCTTCCTTCAGCTCTGACTGCAGGGAAGCGATCTTGTCAAGAACCTCCCCTCTGGATGTTCTCAGCATCGCCGCCGCAGCGTTGACTTCCTCTTCTACCTGACGGTAGTACTCAATGACATTTTCACCGGTCAGCGCTTCAATCCTCCTGACGCCTGCCGCGACGCCGGATTCCGAGAGAATCTTGAAGTTCTTGATCTGCGCGGTGTTTGCCACATGCGTACCGCCGCACAGTTCTTTCGAGAACTCACCCATCTCTACGACACGGACCTTCTCGCCGTATTTCTCATCAAACAGCGCCATCGCGCCGCTCTTCTTCGCATCCTCAAGCGACATGACCTCGGTGATAACCGGAATGGCCTCTTCGATCTTCGCGTTGACGATGTCTTCTACTTCACGGATCTCCTCCGCTGTCATCGCCTGGAAATGAGAGAAGTCAAATCTGAGTCTGTACGGATCTACATAGGAGCCCTTCTGCTCGACATGCGCCCCAAGCACTTCCTTCAGCGCTTTCTGGCACAGGTGTGTCGCGGAGTGGTTGCGCGCTGTCGCTTTCCGGAGCGTTTCGTCAACCGTCAGCGTGACCTTATCGCCCACCTTCAGCATGCCCTTGACTACGCTGCCGACATGGCCGATCTTTCCGCCGCGCAGATGAATCGTATCTTCCACCTTGAATTCGCCTTCCGGCCCAACGATGATTCCATGGTCACCGATCTGGCCGCCCATGGTCCCGTAGAACGGTGTCTTCCCGACGATGATGGTTCCCTTCTCTCCATCCGTCAGTGCCTGGGTGATCTCTGTCTCACCGGCAATCGCTGTGATGCAGGAAGGATCCGTCAGATGATCGTATCCGTCAAATTCCGAGGTCAGGTCAACCGGGAGCGAATCGTAGACCGTCGCATCCGCGCCCATATAGTTCGTGGTCTTGCGGGCAGCCCTGGCACGCTCTCTCTGCTCCTTCATACAGGACGCGAACTTCTCCTCGTCCACAGAGTACCCCTTCTCCTCCAGGATCTCCTTGGTCAGATCCAGCGGGAATCCATAGGTATCATACAGGGTAAACGCATCCTGGCCGTCCAGCACCTGACTGCCGGACTCCACCATCTTCTTCTCAAGGTCAGCCAGGATGGACAGACCCTGATCGATCGTGCGGTCAAAGTTCTCCTCTTCCTGGGAAAGCACCTTGAAGATGAATTCTCTCTTCTCACCAAGTTCCGGATATCCCTCCTTCGAGGTTTCAATCACGGTTCCCGACAGCTTAGAGAGAAAAGCGCCTTCGATTCCCAGAAGTCTTCCGTGACGTGCAGCGCCTCTGATCAGACGGCGAAGCACATAGCCTCTGCCTTCATTGGCCGGCATGATGCCGTCCGAAATCATGAAAGTCGCCGAACGGATATGGTCGACAATCCTGCGGATGGAAACATCCTTCTTCTCGTCTTTGTGATATTCGGTATGTGCCGCCTCGCAGACCTTGTCACGCAGCGCGACAATCGTATCCACATCAAACATGGAATCCACGTCCTGGCACGCAACGGCAAGCCGCTCCAGACCCATGCCGGTATCAATGTTCTTCTGCTTCAGGGTTTCGTAGTTTCCCTTTCCGTCATTTTCAAACTGGGTGAAAACGTCGTTCCACACCTCCATATAACGGTCGCAGTCGCAGCCCGGCGCGCAGTCCGGCTTCCCGCAGCCATACTTCTCTCCGCGGTCATAATAAATTTCCGAGCAGGGACCGCACGGGCCGGCACCATGCTCCCAGAAATTGTCTTCCTTTCCGAAACGGTAGATGCGTTCTGCCGGAATCCCGATGTCCTTGTTCCAGATCTCAAACGCCTCGTCATCGTCCACATAGACAGACGGATACAGACGGTCCGGATCCAGTCCGACCACTTCCGTCAGAAACTCCCAGGACCAGTGGAGCGCTTCCTTCTTAAAATAATCCCCGAATGAGAAGTTGCCCAGCATCTCAAAGAACGTGCCGTGGCGGGCCGTCTTTCCGACATTCTCAATATCTCCCGTACGGATACACTTCTGGCAGGTAGCCACCCTGCGTCTGGGCGGAGTCTCCGCACCGGTGAACCAGGGTTTCATGGGAGCCATTCCCGCATTGATCAGCAGCAGGCTGTTGTCATTGTGCGGGACAAGTGAAAAACTCGGCAGAATCAGGTGTCCTTTTTCTGCGAAAAAGTCCAGGAACATCTTGCGCAGTTCATTTACGCCATATTTCTTCATGATACAATCAACCTTTCTCAAATCAAAGCGCTACTTTCGCAAACTTTTTCTTTCCTTTACGAAGTACGATGCCGCCGCTTCTCAGCTTCTCCTGATCCAGGACAGCATGAACATCCGTCACCTTCTCCTCATCGACCATAACGCCGCCCGGCTCGATGTTCCGGCGCGCATCCGAACGGCTCACTGCAAGCTTCGCGGCAACAAGGGCACCGATCAGGTCAACCTTTTCATCGCGGAAGGTGGAAAGGTCAAGCACGATTGCTTCCAGATCGTCGGTGTTCGCCCCGCCGGCGGCAAAGAGCTTGCGGGCGCCGTCCTGTGCCTTCTTCGCTTCTTCCTCTCCGTGCACCATGGAAGTCAGCTCATACGCAAGGACTTCCTTCACGCCATTCAGTTCCTGGCCTTCCTTCTTCTCATACTCCGCGATCTGCTCCAGATCAAGGAAGGTGAGAAGCTTCATGCACTTGATGACATCGGCATCGCCGACATTGCGCCAGTACTGATAGAAATCAAAGGGACTCGTCTTATTCGGATCCAGCCATACCGCACCCTTCGCGGTCTTTCCCATCTTATTGCCTTCGGAGTTCGTCAGCAGCGTGATGGTCATCGCCTCTGAATCAGAACCCGGTATCTTCCGGCGGATCAGTTCACGTCCGGCCAGCATGTTGGACCACTGGTCATCACCGCCGAACTGCATCCGGCAGTTATACTTCTTGTAGAGCATATAGAAGTCATAAGCCTGCATGATCATGTAATTGAACTCAAAGAAGGTAAGGCCCTTCTCCCAGCGAAGCTTATAAGCCTTCGCCGCCAGCATCTCATTGACGGTAAAGCAGGTACCGACCTCCCTGAGCAGCTGGATATAGTTCAGATCCATCAGCCAGTCCGCGTTGTTGACCGTGATCGCCTGTCCGGGCGCATCGCCGAATTCAATAAAACGGCTCATCTGCTTCCTGAAGCAGTTACAGTTGTGCTGAATCGTCTCAACCGTCATCATGGGACGCGAATCCGTTCTGCCGGAAGGATCTCCGATCATGCCGGTTCCGCCGCCCAGAAGAGCGATCGGCCTGTTGCCGGCCATCTGCAGTCTCTTCATCAGGCAAAGCGCCATAAAATGACCCACATGAAGGCTGTCAGCCGTCGGATCAAAGCCAATGTAGAAGGTCGCCTTTCCCGCATTGATCATCTCACGGATGCTGTTCTCATCCGTCAGCTGTGCAAGCAGTCCTCTTGCCTGAAGTTCCTCAAATACACCCATATTGTTTCCTCTCTGACTTCTTATGTCTTATATATCGTAAATTCGAACAGAAAATAGTATAAGAGGCGCATCCGGAAAAATCAAGTGATTACTGTCTGAAGTCAACTACCACGCAACTAAAGGTACGTGGCTTGCGACTCCCCTGTAGTTCGTTGCAATAACTCCTACATT
>CAMIVF010000172.1 GCA_946401715.1 uncultured Clostridia bacterium
TCATCATTCTGATGTCCCTGTTCTCCGGGTTTATTTCCGCGTTCATGGACAATGTTGCCACGGTGCTGATGGTAGCTCCGGTCGGCATCGCGATCTGTAAAAAGCTGAACATATCACCGGTGCCGATGATTCTTTCGATCGCTGTTTCCTCCAACCTGCAGGGTGCGGCGACACTCGTCGGAGATACGACATCGATCATGCTGGGCGCCTACGCCAACATGGACTTTATGTCATTCTTCTGGATGAATGGAAAGCCCGGAATCTTCTTTGCGGTGGAGCTGGGGGCACTGATGACCGTTCCGGTGATGATGTTCCTGTTTAGAGGATTCAATCAGAAGGTGGAGGCCAATGAGCATACGAAGGTGGAGGACAAGGTGCCGACGATCCTTCTGCTTCTGCTGGTGGTTCTTTTGATCGGAGCTTCCTTCATTCAGAATAAACCGGCGGTCACAAATGGCCTGATTTGCTGTCTGCTGGCAGCAGTGGCGATGGTCCGGGATCTGATCAGGACGCACAAAAGAAACGGCGCCGCAGCGGCGGTCTTGTCAGTTGATTATGAGACACTGCTGCTTCTGCTGGGGCTGTTTCTGGTGATACAGGGAATCACGGAAGCCGGCATCATTGATGATGTCGCGCATATGATCGCATCAGTCGGCGGAAAGAACATCTTCCTGCTGTATACCATCATCGTCTGGATCTCTGTCGCGGCGTCTGCTTTTATCGACAATATCCCATATGTCGCGACGATGCTGCCGGTGATCCGGGGCATCACCGCGACGCTTGGAATGGAGCCGTATCTGCTTTACTTTGGACTTCTTTCAGGAGCGACGCTGGGCGGCAACCTGACACCGGTCGGCGCGTCCGCGAACATCACAGCGACAGGCCTTCTGAAGAAAGAGGGGTATGAGCCAGGATTTCAGGACTTTGTAAAGATCGGTGTGCCGTTTACGCTGACAGCGGTGATCTGCGGATATCTCTTCATCTGGTTTGTATGGCACTGAGCGATATGCGCTGCAATGAGAATACCAGCAGGCCCGGCATGATTGCCGGGCCTGATCCATTCTGCGCCATCGCTTTTACTGACACAGATTCTTATGACTTCTTTCCTTATGGCTTCCTGTATTCGATGGAGGAACACTTGTAATGATCCTTCCCTTCTTCCTTGACCAGATACAGCAGCTTGTCCGCCGCTGCGGACAGGGAATCATAATCCGGATAGGAGCCAAGGTTGATGATGCAGCCGATGCTGGCGGTGACATGCTCGCCTCCGGCAGGATCCGGATGGATCATGTGAAGAGATGCCTTCGTCTTTTCCAGCCGGCTTGTCACGTAATGGATATCGGCCATGCCGACCGCGTAGACGATGAATTCATCACCGCCCATACGCATGACAACATCCGACTCACGGAAGTTTTCCTGCAGCGCATACGCGATCGCTTTCAGCGTCTCATCACCGGCTGCATGTCCGTAGTGATCGTTGATGTGCTTGAAATCATCGATGTCAATCAGCATGAATGCACCTGTCACTCCATTTGCGACGTAGTTGCTGATCAGATGCTCTCCGCCGCGCCGGTTGTACAGTCCGGTGAGCGCATCGTGGTCGGCCTTGTCCGTAGCGGTGAAGCTTGATTCCATGAAGGTGATGCGCTCGCGGATCATCCTCTGGGACAGATACAGCGTTGCACTCATACAGCAGGCCAGGTAGACCATGTCAAGCTGGAAATAGGTGCTCTTCTTGACGAAGAAGTCCACAATGATGAAAGCAGCGGAAAAGAAAACCGTTAAGATCAGGACATTGCCCCATGCGTCACGGATCAGCAGAGGAAGTGTCAGAATAAAGAAGAAAAACAGGTAAGAAGGAAACTCTTCCGGCTCGCCCATCGTCATAAAGATGCTCCAGGTCAGCAGCATGCAGATCCAGAGATACAAAGAAGCGGTCCCGCTCCTGATCAGCTCTTTCTTATAGCCGATCAGCAGTGCGACGGATAAGCTGAAAAACAGGACATATTCAAGCGTATGGGTGCCGGTCGGGAACTCCTCGCCTCCCAGCAGATCATAAAGGAAACCGGCAACACTGATCACGAGTCCGGCGATCAGCAAAAAACAAAGAGCCTTCCCATTCTCTCTCTCGAAATCAATGCGGAATCCCTTTATTTTCTCCGGATACAAAAACTCTTTGACCTTTTCCACCGATAGCTTCATTCTGCTTGGCTCCCCGTCATATCAACATTCAGCCTTTGCATCATCCTGCAGTCTTTTCCGAAGGTAATACTGTATCTATAATAGTATAAATACGATGATTTGTGAACCTTACAGCTGAGAGAAACGCAGAAATCCCTGATTTCCTTCCGGAAGTATGAAAGCGGCATTATTCCGCCGCCGGTGCTGCCCGGAGGGACAGGTCTGACGTGTAATCCCCATTGTCAATCCAACGCTGTGTGAGCGCTTCGTCATGGTAGAGCTCATATCCGTCCGGAAGTGAATAGGAGATGGGATCTCCCTTCAGGGTAATGAGAGAGACCACCCGTTCCTTGTCGGTGCCGGGATCCAGCGTCACCTCCACTTTCCGAAGATCCTCCGGTTCCCAGAAAGCGTCGGGCATCAGATGGCGGATCAGCCCCATGTAGCCGGTTTCCACAATATGAGACATTCCATGATCGTAAGCGTAGTTGATGTTCCGTACGTCCTTGACGGTGTATTTGCCTGGCTCTCCGGCTGCCGGCTCGTGCAGAGAGATCCGGACAGACCGGACCTCAAGCGTATCGGGATCAAGCAGATAGAGACCGGAATAGAAGGCCTCTTCTTCCGGTTCGTCCAGGGAAAGCCTCAGAATCGATGACTCTGTCAGCTGGGTGATGACAAACAGAGAATCCTCTTCGCGATGGATGCGAAGGAGCGGCTCATCCAGTGTATCTTCATCCAGCGTAACCGGATCTGTTCCGGCACTGCGGTAAGGGGTTCCGGAAGCATTCAGAAAACAGACAAACCGCTGGGACCAGGCATAATCTTCGACACATTCGTCTTCACCGTAGATCAGCAGGCGCAGTTCCTCCAGTCCGGGCGTCCAGTCGTCAGAGTAATAGACGACAGGATCCGCGTAGAAGGTGCTGTATTCCTTCCAGGTCCGGGAATCCTCATCAAACAGACTGCAGACGGCTGAGACGTTATCGTGCTTTTTCCACAGCTCCTTCGCGGAATTCGCCTGATATACGTCTGCCAGAAACGCACTGCGTTCGCTTCCTTTCATCCGGAGAACCTCACCGTCGGGCGCATTTTTCTTCAGTCCGTCCGTGACCAGAAGCGGGATCTCATATACCGTCTCTGTCTCCAGAAGAGGACCGCCTTCCGTCTCCGTTTCCGCAGCGAGGCCCGCTTCCCATTCTGTGGAATTCTCGACGATCATCTCCGCGGCAGGCACACTTAAGCCGGAAGGACCAGACAGCAGACCGGCAGCGATAACTGCTGCAATCAGTGTAAGGGTTCGGGGAGAAAATGATTTTGCACAGCGCATGACACAACTCCATTTCAGGTTTTGCGTGATCCGCGGAGGGTATCCGCGGGGCTTCAGAATAAAGTTTACCATATCCATGCGAAAAGGGTATAATATGATGATATAAGGGTCAGGAGCCCGGAATCCGGGACAAGCTGGCTGACCACACAGCGCTGATCCGGGGACACAGAGAGGAAAGCACCATGAAACAGATCAGGACAGTCGATGCGGTCGGACATGTACTGTGCCATGATATGACACAGATCATTCCGGGAAAGTACAAAGGACCGGTTTTTAAGAAGGGACATATCGTCACACAGGAGGATATTCCGGTTCTGCTCAGTATCGGTAAGGAGAATCTCTACGTCTGGGAGAAGACGGACGGTATTCTGCACGAGGACGAGGCGGCACAGATTCTGCGGGACCTGGCGATCGGGCCGCATATGACAGCCAGTGCGCCTTCTGAGGGAAAGATCGAACTGAGAGCGGCGTGTGACGGCCTGTTTAAGGTCAACCGGAAGGCGCTTCTTACCATCAATTCCACGCCGCAGATGATGATCGCGACGCGTTTCGGCAGTACACCTGTGAAGGCAGGGGACAAGCTGGCCGGGACCCGGATCATCCCCCTTGTGATCGAGAAGGAGAAGATGGATGACCTGGTCCGCCGGACCCGCGAGGTGACAGGCGGCGGGAGCGTTCTGAGCCTGAAGCCCTACGTCCATAAAAAGGTTGGAATTGTCACGACCGGTTCAGAGGTCTACAGAGGAAGAATCGAAGATACCTTTACCCCGGTTCTGCTCAGGAAGCTGGAAGCGTTCGATACAGAACTGGTCGGTCATGAAGTGACAGACGATGACGACGGCATGACGACGGCGGCAATCAGGAAGCTGCTTGACGCCGGTGCGGATGTCATCCTGTGTACAGGCGGTATGAGCGTGGATCCCGATGACCGCACGCCTCTTGCTGTCAGGAATACGGGTGCATCGATCGTTACCTACGGCGCGCCGGTGCTGCCGGGAGCCATGTTCCTGCTTTCTTAC
>CAMIVF010000173.1 GCA_946401715.1 uncultured Clostridia bacterium
CATAAGATGCGTGGAAGCAGAAAATTGTTTTCCGTAGATACGGGAAGAAAAGGAGAGTTTATGTATACAGCAGATGACAGACGGTATGAACGCATGACATACAACCGATGCGGAAGAAGCGGCCTGAAGCTTCCCGCGGTTTCGCTTGGCCTGTGGCACAATTTCGGTGATACGGGCGTGTATTCCAACATGGAGGAGATGTGTTTTACTGCGTTTGACCATGGGATTACACATTTTGACCTGGCGAACAATTACGGGCCGAAGCCGGGCAGTGCCGAGAGCAATTTCGGAAAGATTCTGAAGGAGCATTTTCTTCCGTACAGGGATGAGATGATCATCTCTACCAAGGCGGGATATGATATGTGGCCGGGGCCTTACGGTGACCACGGGAGCCGCAAGTATCTGATTGCCAGCCTGGATCAGTCGCTGCAGCGCATGGGACTGGATTACGTCGACATCTTCTATCATCACAGGATGGACCCGGAGACACCGCTGGAGGAGACGATGCTTGCGCTGGATCAGATCGTCCGAAGCGGGAAAGCGCTCTATGCCGGCCTGTCCAATTACGACGGCCCGACGCTTCAGAAGGCTGCTGCGATCCTGGACGATCTGCATGTCCCCTTCATCATCAACCAGAACCGCTACAACATACTCAACCGGACGGTGGAGAAGAACGGGCTTTTAGAGATGACCAAAAAGACTGGCAAGGGTCTGATCACTTTCTCACCGCTTGCGCAGGGACTGCTGACAGACCGGTACTTCCTGGGGATTCCGGCAGACAGCCGTGTCCGCACGGACGGCCGCTTCCTTCGTGAAGACCAGATTCAGCCGGAGATGATTGAAAGACTTAAGGCATTGAACGAAATCGCTGAAAGCCGTGGCCAGTCTCTGGCGGAGATGGCGCTTGCATGGCTGCTGCACCACGATGCAGTGACATCGGTTCTGGTCGGAGCTTCCAGGCCGGCGCAGATCCTCGCGAACATCAAAGCAGCGGAGAACACGTCATTTACAGCCGATGAGCTGGCGGCAATCGACCGGCTTTCGAAGTGACTGAAGGAGTAAAAGAGTGAAGCATTTTAGTCTGAAAATCATTTTGACTGTGTTGCTTGCGGCGGGCTTTGTGCTGGCCTTCAGCTGCATTGTGACCTGGCAGAATTACAGAATCCTTTCCAGGGATGCCGTGCAGGAAAAGCAGCTCAACCGGGACGCGGTCAATTATACGCTGAAGAATCTGACGGCTGCATGGAATGACTATGAGATCAAGATCAAAGGCCGGTATGAGATGGAGGCTGTCCTTTCGGCGCTTGCACTTCAAAGCGTCATCGATGATGACAAGGCGGTGGAAGACGAGACTGGTGAGGACAGTGCGGTGGCTGTCATTGCGGACGGGGAACTGTCCATACCGGGATCCATCGGCGAAACACTGGGTCTGGAGGAATCTCTGTTTACGGAAAAGAGCGGCTCTTTTGTCGCGCCAAATGAGCCGTCGACCCTTGTGGTGTACTGCAGGATCGGCAATACGGACAAGTATTACGTAGAATGGCATGAAGATGTCGTGCTGGATGACCTCGTGCTGGAAACCATCGATATCCCCGGCATTCTGAAGAGAACAGAGATTGCCTACGATGTTTCTGCCATGTTTCTTCCCGGTGAGCAGGACGGCCGGACGCCCTCCGAGCTTTTATACAGGAATGACCGTTATTTCTCTGACTGTGAGAAGATCGGGGATCTGGGCCTTGCCCTGGAGGACCTGCAGGGAAGTGATCAGAAGGCGTCAGGAACACTGACTTATGATGATATCAGTTTCTCCTATGTCGCCGGTGAGTCCCTGCTGCCGGCCGGATATGTGATTCTTCTGGAACCGGTGCCAAATCTTTATGCGAAGGCGTTTGGCCAGGCCGGATATATGATCGCGGCGCTGATCGTGCTGATCGTGACACTGCTTGTCGCAGTTTTTTCCCTGTATTCTTATGTGCGTGATAATATCCTGACGCCGGATCAGGAGAAGACCTATCAGCCATCCCATGTCCGTTCGCTCGCAACGCTGTTCGGGATCCTGGGGCTGATCATCATCGCGCTCACCGGTATGCTGATTTATGCACTGAACGGGCTGTATGACGATGTCATCAGGGGCAAGGAGCGCCTTGCGACGATGGATGAAAGCATCTCCATGTACACGGAACGGTTCGGCCAGAACATTCAGTCCTTTGATGATACTTACCTGGAATTTGGCAATCATATCGCGGAGTTTCTGGATACTTATCCCGAGCTGAGAAAATCAGAAGTACTCGCGACACTGGCGGACAGTATCTCTGCCTCTTCCATCACGCTTTATGGAGCAGACGGCTGTGAAACGGTGAGCAGCGGTCCGTGGATTGACCTGACGCTTGGCACGGATCCGGATTCGTCCACCTATGAATTCCGGAAGATCCTCAAAGGCGTTCCCTACATCATACATGACCAGGAGACGGACGAGGAAACCGGCCTGAATGAGATGAAGATCGGGATCCGGATACGGGATGACGTGTCCGATGAGAAATACGGTGTCATGCTGCTCAGTGTAGATGTTTCGTCCCTGTCTGACCAGGACGCCAACCCGGAGAAAGCTGTCAGGGAGATCCTCCAGGATCTTTCCGATGCGGATACAACGCTGTGGATCGCGGATGCGCAAAGCGGAATGATTCTTGTCTCCGCTGATGAGGCACTGGAGGGAAAGAACATCACAGATGCCGGGCTGAACGAGTCTGACCTGAAGGGAGCTTTGGTAAAGACGGTAAAGACGGACGAGGAATCCTTCTTTGTTACATCGGCTGCCATGGCGACACCCGGGATTCTGGAATGGACGAATGCGCAGGAAGGAATCATTGCGTACTACCGTGGACCGAAAACACCTTACCTGTCCGGAATGCTCGGACTTGTCCTGACCGGCTGCATCCTGTTCGCCGTAATCTATCTTGTCCTGGCGTGGATTATATTCAGGGGATACACAGATGAGTTTTTCCAGGCAAACAAGCATGTGAAAGGTTCGGAGATCAACTCGAAGAAGCGGGGTCAGATCCTTAGATCTCTCTCTGCAGTTCCGCCTGGCAGAAGAGGCATAGCAGCCATGGAGATTGCCACGGCAGTTTTCCTGCTGCAGATGATGCCTTTTATCGGTTCCGGCTCTTTGTTTGTACGGAACACGGTTTATTACTATATCTCTTCCGGCGACTGGGAGAAGGGGTTCAACCTGTTCGCGGTCGCGGCGATTCTGGTACTTCTGTCGAAGGTCGTGCTGCTTGTGATTGGTGTACGGCTGCTGATGACCATCTGCGGTTCTTTTGCCGGGGCAAAAGGTAAGACGATCTTCCGGCTTCTGGCAAGTGTGTTTTTGTACATTGCCCTGTTCTTCTTCCTGATACAGAGCTGTGAGTACCTCGGATTCAGCGTGACGGCGATCGCAGCCGGTCTGGGATCTCTGGCGCTGGCGATCTCCCTGGGTGCCCAGAATTTTGTCGCGGACATCTTCGCCGGACTGACCTTTGTATTCGAGGGGACGGTCCATGTGGGCGATAACGTGCAGATTGCGGTGATGAGCAGCCCGGTTGTGCAGGGAACCGTCATGGAAATCGGCGTCCGCAACACCAAAGTCCTGACCCAGTCGGGAGACCTGATTTCATGCGGCAACAGAGATATTAAGATGATCAGGAACAGTACGCGGATGAACTCCCGCGTCATCTGTGAGCTGGTGGTTTCTTCAGACTTCTCTGCAGATGAAATTGAGCGGATGCTGAATGAAGAACTTCCGAAGGTCGGGCAGGAAGACCGGCGGATCCTGGCCGGCCCGTTCTACAACGGAATCACCGCGCTTGGCAGTGGAACGATGACGCTTTCCGTCAGCGCGGAGTGTACGGAGAAGGATTATGATCATGTAAGGGACGTACTGAATACTTCCCTGCAGAGAATTTTCCGGGAGCACGGCTACAGTATCTGACCTGGCGGCAGCAGATTGATATAGTGACAGAAAGCACTTCTGATCGTGCAGAGTTACCTATGCACCGGTGCATATTCATGGTATATTATGCAATAGTAACAGAAGTGTTTTTTATCCATTGTCTGACTGCATCAACAACATCAGAAGACGATTCGGTCAGACGGAGGGCCATATGTGAGGGAGGAAACTGGTATTATGCTGTTTGATGCATTGGATAAGATCAGGCAGCAGACGGTGATTACATCGGTTCTGCTGATGATACTCGGACTGTTGATGCTGATTATTCCTGTTCAGCATGACCAGATTCTTGTGGAAATCCTGGGCTATATCCTGCTTCTTGTGGGAGGTGTTATGATCTGGGATTTCATCGCAGGAAGGAAGAAGCTGTCGGACTGTATTCTTTTTACAGCTGCGCTTCTGCTGATTGTGCTGGGCCTGTTTATTCTGATCTCCGGGGATGACATCCTGACGGTGCTCAGCGTGCTCTTTGGAATCCTGCTGATTGTTGACGGTCTGCACAGCGCAGTCCACGCATGGATGTATGCCCG
>CAMIVF010000174.1 GCA_946401715.1 uncultured Clostridia bacterium
CCTGTCGCCCTTGCCGGCGTGATGGGCGGACTGAATTCAGAGATCCGCGATACGACAAAAGCGGTTCTGTTCGAGTCTGCAAAGTTCATGCGTGACAACATCCGGCATACCAGCAGGGCACTCGGCAAGCGTACGGACGCCAGTGCCAGGTTTGAAAAGGGTGTCGATGAATACACGACAGTCATGGCGATGAAGCGCGCGCTTCATCTTGTTGAGGAACTCGGATGCGGGACTGTCGCGAAGACACACTGTGATACGAATACCGGCAATTCGATCGAGCCTGCTCCGATGGAGGTTTCGATTGAGAAGGTGAACTCCGTGCTCGGCATAGAAGTGCCGACGGATGAGATTGTGCGGATCATGGATCATCTTGGCTTTTCGCCGGAAGCGAAGGGAGATACCCTGCATCTGATGGTCCCGGCGTTCCGTACGGATATCGAGAACTACCCTGACATTTCCGAAGAAGTGATCCGTATGTACGGCTATGAGCATATCGTACCGACCATGCTCAAGAGCGCCGCGGTCACGGCAGGCGGCCTGACCCTGAAGCAGAGAACGGAAAAAGCGCTGAAGGAAAGGCTGTGTGCGGAAGGACTGTACGAAGCCATGCACTATTCCTTCTTCTCCCCGGCAGACCTGGATCTTCTCGGATATGCAGAAGATGCGCCTGAAAGGAATGCTGTCCGCATCCTGAACCCGATCAATGAAGATCTTTCCATCCTGCGAACGACGCTTGCCGCTTCCATGCTGCATGCCATCGAGCGCAACCAGAAGGAGGGGCTGATCACAGGAAGGCTCTTTGAGATGGCGAGCCGCTTCGTGCCGGAGTCTCTTCCTCTGACGGACTATCCGAAGGAGAAAGAAACGCTCTGTGTCGGTCTGTGGGGACCGAACGATAACTTCTTCACACTGAAGGGAGTTGCAGAATCCGTTGCGCAGTTTCTCCATATCTCCTTTACCTATCAGGCAGCGGAAAAGAGCTTCCTTCACCCGTACCAGTGTGCGGAGATATTTTGCAAGGATGAAAAGGTCGGATATCTGGGCTGTGTCAGATATGAACTGATGCGCTCCCTGAGCCTGAGGACGAAAGCCTATGTATTGGAACTGGATCTGAGCCTTCTGGAGAAATACTATGACATCCCGGTACGGTTCGCCCCGATTCCGAAGTTCCCGGTCGAGAAGCGCGACCTGGCACTGGTGATGCGCAGGGAGATCTTCTGTGCGCAGGTGGAGGAAGGAATCAAGGATGCCTGCAAGTATGTGAGTGATGTTGCACTGTTTGATGTTTATGAGGGGGCGCCGATTCCGGCGGACAAAAAGTCTATGGCATTCACTGTGACATTTACGCCCGGAGAAGAGGAGCTGACGCCGGAGAGACTGGACGGTTTTGTCCATAAGATCCTGAAAAAACTCAAAGCCACATTGGATATTGACTTAAGAGAGTAAGCATGGCATAATGAACTTGTCAAAACAAGGCAAGCTTATAACTGCCTGGGGTGTGCGACAGTTCTGTTTATTTTTGAACCTACATCGACTTGAACGGGTTCCCCAGATTGCTGCGATTGATGTCAGGCCGTCTTCGAACGGAAGGCAGAGACGTATGCTGCGGTTACCCACCTGGCTTTACGCTAGGAGTCAAAAGGCGGGGCACCGGCACTTCGGGCTTTTTAAAAAGATTTGGAAAGAGGACGCGTTAGCGTGTCCTCTTTCCATGTTAAGAAATACTGTGAAGGAGTTTTTTGTGAAGACATCGGATTTTTACTATGACCTGCCGAAGGAGCTGATCGCGCAGGATCCTCTGGAGGATCGTTCCTCCTCCAGGCTGATGATCCTGAACAGGAAGACAGGAGAGATCGCTCACCGGCACTTTTATGAGATTGCTGATTTCCTTCACCCGGGGGATACGCTCGTGATCAACAACACGAAGGTCATTCCGGCCCGCCTGATCGGCGAGAAGGAGGAGACAGGAGCTGTCATCGAAGTGCTGCTTCTCAACCGGGTCAAAAACATGGAAGCGACCTGGGAGACGCTGGTCCGGCCGGGAAAGAAGTGCAGGCCCGGAACCAGGATTTCTTTTGGAAACGGTCTTCTGACAGGAGAAGTCATTCAGATCGCCGAAGACGGGAACCGCTATGTCAGGTTTACATTTGACGGCGTATTCGAGGAGATCCTGGACCAGCTTGGGGAGATGCCGCTCCCGCCGTACATTACACATAAACTGGCCGACCGGACACGGTACAACACCGTCTACGCCAGGTATGACGGCTCCGCCGCCGCGCCGACAGCCGGCCTTCACTTCACGCAGAAGCTGCTGGAGCAGATCCGGGACAAGGGCGTCAACATCGCACCCGTAACCCTTCATGTAGGACTGGGGACATTCCGCCCGGTCAAGGTGGATGACGTTACACAGCACCATATGCACACAGAGCACTGCATCATCACAGAGCAGACGGCAGAGCTGATCAACAGGACCCATGAGACGGGGCATCGTGTGATCGCGGTGGGAACCACCAGCTGCCGGACCCTGGAATCCATGGCGCAGGAAGACGGGACCGTGAAGAGCGGTGAGATGGACACAGGTATCTTTATTTATCCCGGATACCGGTTCCGCGTCATCGATGCGCTGATCACGAATTTCCACCTGCCCGAATCCACCCTGATCATGCTGGTTTCGGCATTTGCGGGAAGGGAAAGGGTGCTTGCCGCTTATGAAGAGGCGGTAAAAGAACGGTACAGGTTCTTCTCGTTCGGGGATGCGATGTTCTTAGTGTAAACTGAAACCGCAGCAAACAGCTTCGGGACGTTTTTCTGTGTATTTACCGCATGACAGCGGGCGTTCTGTGTGCTATGATAACAGATGGTACTCTGACACAGTACGAATACGACTTCGTAGATGATGGAGGAAGAAAGAAAATGGCAGTGAAAGAACTTGGAAATCTTGCCGTGAGCATATTCTGCAGGAATATGTCCATGCTGATCTCCGCCGGAATCGACGCGGAGGAGTCGGTCGGCCTTCTGGCAGACGACGCTGCTGCGAATGATTTCCGCGATGCAGCAAAGGCTGTACAGAACCTGATGCTGACAGGCAAGCCGCAGCTGTCTGCGGCGATGCTGGAAAGTGGATACTTCCCTTCACATGCCTGCAAGATGCTTGCGGCAGGTGAGAAGACCGGAAAGAGTGAGAACGTCCTGAGGAGTCTGGCGGACTATTATGAGAGCAGGGACCGTCTTTCCAGGAAGATGAAGAGCGCGGTAAATTATCCGATGATCCTTCTGATCCTGACAGCCGCGATCCTGGTGCTTCTTCTGGTCAGGGTGCTTCCTGTCTTTACGAATGTATACCGGTCTCTGGCGGGCGGCCTGACGACTTCGGCGTATGTCTATCTCAGGATTGCGTATGTGGTCGGAACCGTTGCCCTGATCCTTGCGATCATCTTCGGCGTATTTCTCCTTCTGACCGCAAGAACCGTCCGCGGCAACGGCACGGACAGCGCTTCCTCTGTCGGACTGCTTTCCAAGTTCGGTCCGGCCAAAGACGCCATCGGAAAGCTTTCTCTGGCACATTTCACGCAGGTGCTGCACCTGTTTGTCGCCAGCGGCGCCGATGTGGATACTTCCATCACCGCTGCGGAAGAGCTTGTCTCTGACCCGGTGACGAAGGCGAAGGTTGATGCAGTCCGTACGCATATGAAGGAAGACAATGTCGGCCTTTCCCGTGCGATCTATGACAAGGGACTGTTCGAGCCGCTGTATGCAAGACTGTTCATGTCCGCTGTAAAAGCCGGACAGACCGAGCAGATGCTTGGGAAGCTCGCTGCCTCCTTCTCGCTGGAGGCGGATGAAGCAGTGGACAGCCTGATCGATTCCATTGAACCGATTATTTCTGCATTCCTGACAATCGCTGTCGGAATTGTGCTTCTGAGCACGATGATTCCGCTGATCGGTATTCTCGGAGCAGTATAACCTGAAAGGGGTTGTCAACCATGAGAGACGTTATCTATCATGACAGGCCCCGCGTCAGTACGGCGCGCAAGGCGATACGCGCAGTGGCAGTTCTTGTGGCCGCGGCAGTGATTCTTCTGATCTGTGTGCTCCTCTTTACGCGGCTGGATCTTGATATGAACCGGCAGGCTGTGGAGAGCCTCAGGAACAGTGTCACCGAGGCCTGCGTCCAGTGCTACGCCATCGAGGGTGCATATCCCGTTGATGTGGGCTATCTGGAGAGCAATTACGGTGTCCGTTATGATGCCGCGAAGTATGCGGTATCTCTGGACGTCAGTTCGAAGAATGAACTTCCTGCCGTAGAGATTACACTGAGAAGGTAAAGTGGAAGGGGGAAATGGCATGGACAGAAGGTCCGAACACAGCAGACGGGAGATTGACTACGCGTCCCTGTTTGTCGTTGCCCTGTTCGCCATTATGCTGATTGGAATCATGGTTCTGTCCGCGATGGCAGGCAGTCTGTTTGATTCGATCACCGAGAATCGTACTGATAATATGAATCG
>CAMIVF010000175.1 GCA_946401715.1 uncultured Clostridia bacterium
GCCGGAATCTGTGACACTTGTGTGCGGTTCAAAGTTTTATAATGTTTCTGCTTTCATTTTACCTTGCGTTTTATGCATATGGAATTCATAATTTTCTTGTGGGGAGGAAATACTCTGATGTTGAAAAAATGGAATTCACTCAGTCTGATCGTACGTATCTGCATCGGTCTGGTCATCGGTGCAATTCTTGGTCTGGCGGTGCCGGGCTGGTCGTGGATCGCTGTCCTCGGAAAGCTGTTCGTCGGCGCTCTGAAGGCAATCGCGCCGCTTCTGGTATTTGTTCTGGTGTCTTCATCCCTCGCAAACGCGAAGGGCGGCAATATGACAAAATTCCGGACGGTCATCTTCCTCTACATGTTCAGTACGCTCTGCGCCGCAGTTGTCGCTGTGCTTGTCAACTTCGCGCATCCTGTCAGGATCACGCTCACAGGAATCGATGCAGGCGCGGGTTATACTGCTCCCGGCAGCATGTCCGAAATCATCATGAACCTGCTTACCAGCGTTATCGCCAACCCTGTCGAGGCTCTCATGAAGGCCAACTATATAGGTATTCTTTTCTGGGCGGTCATCTTCGGAACCGCTCTCAAGGCAGCGGGTGCGGGCACCAAAAAGACTCTGGAGGATCTGGCCGGTGCTGTCTCCACTGTTGTGCGCTGGGTCATCAGCTGCGCCCCGTTTGGTATTCTCGGCCTGGTATTCGACGCAGTATCTTCAAGCGGACTTGAGATCTTTACGACCTATGGCGAGCTCGTCGCCGTCCTCGTGGTTTCCATGCTTCTGGTCGCACTGGTCGTAAACCCGCTGATCGTCGGCATCACGCTGCGCCACAATCCTTATCCTCTGATCTTTAAGTGCATCCGTCAGAGCGGTGTCACGGCATTCTTTACCAGAAGCTCCGCTGCCAATATTCCGGTCAACATGGAGCTGTGCAAGGAACTCGGTCTCGACGAGAACATGTATTCCGTCTCCATCCCGCTCGGTTCCACCATCAACATGGACGGTGCGGCGGCTGTTATCACCACCTTCGCCATGACCGCCGCGTTTACGGCAGGCGCGGAGATCACACTGCCCATGGCCATTCTTCTGAGCGTCGTCGCAACCTTCTCGGCATGCGGCACATCAGGCGTAGCCGGCGGCTCTCTTTTGCTGGTTCCCCTGGGGTGCTCCCTGTTCGGTATCTCCAATGATGTCGCCATGCAGGTCGTAGGCGTCGGCTTCATTGTCAGCGTCATTCAGGATTCGCTGGAAACTGCGCTGAACTCCTCCAGCGATGTCATCTTCACCGCGACCGCCGAATTCCTTGAGTGGAAAAAAGAAGGAAAGGAGCTTCCCATCTGATATGAAAAGCATAACCAGTGTCTATAAGATCGGTAATGGTCCCTCCAGTTCCCACACGGTAGGACCGTATCACGCAGCCCAGACCTTCGGCAGCCGCTATCCGGACGCGGATTCCTATGAAGTCACCCTGTATGGGTCCCTGGCCTTCACTGGTGTGGGGCACGGCACGGGCAAGGCGATCCAGGAAGGTCTGCCTGGAGCAGAAATCGTTTTTAACCGTGAGATTCCGGAGTCGGACCTGCCCCACCCGAACACGATGCTTTTCAGGGCCTTCAAGGGCGGAAAGGAGATCGCGGCTGTCCGCATCTTCAGTATTGGAGGCGGGTCGATCCGGATCGAGAACGAGACTTCCGCGGAGGACAGGGAAGTTTACCCGCAGAAGAATTTCTCCGAGATCGTCGCTCTCTGCAACCAGGAAAAAATCAGCATTCTTCAGCTGATCTATATCCTGGAAGGGGCCCCTCTGCGGGAGTATCTCAAGAAGGTCTGGCAGGCCATGCGGAATTCCGTCGAGCGCGGCCTGAAGGCGGACGGCATTCTGCCCGGCGGCCTGAACCTGACCAGAAAGGCGAAATATCTGTACAACAAGCGCTGCTACAATGAGAGCGCCGATGTGACGATGAACAGAGTCATCGCCGCATACGCCTATGCGGTCAGCGAAGAAAACGCCTCGGAGAATGTCGTCGTCACATCTCCCACCTGTGGCAGCTGCGGCGTGCTTCCCTCCATTCTGTACTATATGGAGAAGGACAAGGGTTTCCCGGAGGAAGAGATTCTCGACGCGCTTGCGGTCGCGGGACTTGTCGGCAATGTGATCCGCACGAATGCCAGCATCTCCGGCGCGGAATGCGGATGCCAGGCGGAGATAGGCAGCGCGTGTTCCATGGCGGCTGCGGCTGTCGCGCAGCTGTACGGGCTGAATATCGACCAGATCGAGTATGCCGCGGAGATTGCGATGGAGCATAATCTGGGGCTGACCTGCGATCCCGTGAACGGGCTGGTGCAGATTCCCTGCATCGAGCGCAACGCGGTTGCTGCAATGCGTGCGCTGAGCGCGGTGAACCTCTCCCGCTTCCTGTATGCCACCAGAAAGATTTCCTTCGACGAGGTGGTGGCGACCATGTACCGCACGGGTCTGGATCTGAACGAGAAATACCGCGAAACCTCCCATGGAGGTCTGGCGCAGATCTACGAGGAGTCCCTGCACGGAAAAAACTAACCGGCGCAGCGGGATCATCTGCATCAATCATGACATCTAAAGGCGACCACTAAACCGTGATCGCCTTTATTGCAGACTAATTTTCATTATTTCCTACTCAGGATCAATGCTTCCCGTGCTTTCTCTGCTGAACCCGGTCATCCACAGCATGAATCAATTATATTATATCAGTGTCTCCGTGAAAAAAAGGACCTGCCGAGACCGCAGGCCCTTCTCTCTGTAAGTTTTGATAAATACGTTGCCTTTTCTGTTATTATTCCGGCTCAATGACGCAGCTTCAACGGAATATCTCTCTTTTCTGCACAGGCCTTGAGCAGGAAGACCATATAATCGGCCTTCTTCTGCAAAGGCATGGTCTCGGTCTTGTCATCTGCCGCTTTCAGGATCTTCCGAAGGTCTGACACATCCAGCATATTCACGGCAAGGCAATAGAAAACATCCCGCCGCCCGTCATCATAGCCCTCCAGCAGACGGGTCAGGATCGCCTTTTTCGCCTGCTGTTCACTGAGATATGCCTCGATTCCTATCTGTTTTGCTTTTGCAAGATCTTTTTTCTGATTCCTGTGTGAGATCAGGGAATCAAAACGGTCGATGCCGTCATAACGGCGGCAGGGATACTCTTCGCACTGATAGCAGTACTGCACGTTCTCATGTTTTACGTTGCAAGGCGCAAGAGGGCAGCTCTGATAGCAGGTACTGCCGTTAAAGCAGCCGCTGCATTCTCCCCGTATCTGCATGGGACAGAGACCGCAGTTCAGGCCGCAGAGAGAAAACAAGCCGTCGGTCCTGTTGAATTCTGTTTTCATCACAGTGTCCTTTTGTTCTTACGAATGGCAGCAAGCCTGTCCATATCACCATAGCGGATCTCGTGATCCAGCGCATGGATGATCCTGTCTTTTCTCTTCAGGAAATCCGGACCTGACAGATTGATGCCTGAAGTATGGTGCGTATTGAAATAGCAGTCACAGGTCAGGTGCTCCACAAAAACTTTCAGCTCGATCAGCATCTCTTTTTCCGTAAGCGGAGTAAACTCGCCCCGTTCCGCTTCCTCCAGAAGCGGGGTTCCGGTGAAGAGTACCAGTCCGCCGGTCCCGACAAGCATTGGTTTGCACTGGCTGAAGACCTCCGCCGAATGGATCGCATGATCCATGCTGTGTTCTTTTCCGGCAACACCGTTGAGGAAACACAGCCAGAAATCGATTCCCGCTTCCCTCAACTTTCCGCACTGCTCAATGATATCGTCCGCATGGCATTTCTTATTGACCCGGTCCAGAGTCCAGTCATCGCCGCTTTCCGAGCCCAGCGAGATCTCCCGGAGTCCCATATCTTTCAGTGCTTTCAGCTGCTCTACGGTTTTGTCTTTGATGTCTGTCACCCTGGTACAGGCATAAATATATTCCATTTTCGGCAGATACTTATTGATCATCTCAAGGATCGGCGCCAGCTTGTCATATGTCATGCAGAGGGGATTGGCAGAAAGCAGCTGTATGGTCTTCGCCTCCGGAACGATGGAGGCCAGCTCCTTCAGATCTTCTTCGATCCATTCCATCGGCTGAAGTTTAAAAGGCACGTCCTTATACATCGTGCAGAACTTGCAGCTGTTGTGGGTGCAGCCCTGCGTTATCTGCAGGAGAGGAAAGGTCGGCCAGTATGGGTTTCGGTATACAGTATCGGTAAAGTGCATAATTGCCTCCTGATTCATTCTTTCCGCCCGTTTTTCATGACGATCTCAGATATTGTTTTTCCGGTTCATACGGATGACGTTCTCGTGGCTGAAGTCTCCGCCTGCAAGATCACTAAAGTGCGTCATGACATAGGTACGTCTTTTTG
>CAMIVF010000176.1 GCA_946401715.1 uncultured Clostridia bacterium
CATCGGGTCTATATCCGCCAGGTCTATCTCCGGGAAAGCCTGTGCCGAAAACGGCTCCGTATGCGCCACGAACTGTCCTTCTCGCTCTATTGTGCCTTCCGGCGTCCGAAGTTCCCAGATCACGGTATCTTCCACTGTCCCAAAGGTCTCATTGCAGACGCACAGCTTCGCGGAAAACATGACCTTTTCCGGCTCACTGATGCAGGTCCTTCCCATCGACGGCAGGCTCTTCTCCTCACAGCACAGGAGAACCGGGGCGAAGAAGCGCTTCGCACTGTAATGCAGCGCCTTCCAGCGTCCGTAGTAATCCACGGACGACCAGGATGCGACCGGCCAGATGTCATTCAGCTGCCAGTAGATTGCGCCCATGCAGCGCATGTCCGCCCGATTTCTCCTCAGGTGCTCGACCCCATACCGAATGGCATCTGCCTGCAGAAGCTGCGAGGCATAGACAAGCAGGGAAAAATCAGCCGGGTAGAGATAATTCTGAGACAGATACTTCAGGATCTTCCCGTTCGCCCCGCTGTTTCTCTGATGCATCTCCATGACATAGGAAAAGACATTGCGGTCCTCCGGACGCGTGAACGAGCAGATCGTTTCCATCGCAGGAAAAGACTGGAAGCCAAATTCCGACAGGAACCGGAAGTAGTAATCCCGGTACCCGGTGAACGGCACATCTCCGTGCCAGACATCCCAGTAATGCACGTCTCCCCGGTCCGGATCACGGGGCGCGTCGAACTTCCCTCCCGACGAAGGGGATGACGGCCAGTAGAACCGGTCCGGATCCTCTTCCTTCAGGATAGCCGGGATGATGTATTCATTCTGAATCAGATAGTCCGCAGCCGTCTCGTCTGTGCCATCGTAGACTCTTTCCAGCGCAAACTGCTCCATCTCATTGTTGCCGCACCACAGAAGAAGACTTGCGTGATGCCGCAGTCTTCGCACATTCTGCCGGATCTCCTCCGTAATACTGTTCACAAAAGTCTCCGTAAGCCGGTAGTTGGCGCAGGCAAACATCAGATCCTCCCACACGACGAGACCCATCTCATCGCACAGGTCAAAGAAATCATCGTCCGGATAGAAACCGCCGCCCCAGACACGGATCGCGTTGAAATGTGCGTCGCGGCAGTCAGCCAGCAGGGCCTTCGTGCGCTCCCGGCTTCTTCTCGACAGGATACTGTCCTCCGGAACATAGTCCGCGCCCATGGAAAAGAACGGCTGCCCGTTGACCACAGCGGCAAAGCTCTCCCCCCACCGGTCCTTGCTGCGGCACATCGTCGCGCTGCGAAGGCCGATCCGCATGACTTTTTCATCCGACACCCTGGCAAATGAATGCTCCGCGGCATAAACAGACGCGCGCAGTGTATACAACGGCTGGGCGCCCAGCCCGTTCGGCCACCACAGATCCGGCGACGGCACGCAGAAACGCTCTCCCGCCTGAAAAGACCAGCTGCGGCCATCCGGTGCGGTCAATGCAATCTCCTTCTTCGATGCAATGCCTTCCGTAATCACCTCTGCAGTCAGATACGCCAAAACACGGCCTTCGTGAGCGGCGATCCCGCCATCCGGCGTCTCATTGACCGGGACGCCGTCCTCCGTCAGAATCTCCTGCTTCACACGCACGTCACGTATGCGCACATCCTCCCAGCCAAGCAGTGTGACATCTCTCCAGATTCCCTGATCAGGAAGGCGCGGCCCCCAGTCCCAGCCGAACATGCAGTGTGCCTTCCGAAGATGCGGGAAACCGCGCATCGCCTCATCGGATCCTCCCAGATGATGCTTCCGGTCCGCTTCCCGGATAAAGCGCAGCGGAGAATGTGTCACTACGCTCAGAACGTTGTCCTTTTCTTTCAGGATCGTATGAACCGGATATTCCCACGCGATGTGCATGTTATCCGTACTGCCGAGCTTCACGCCATTCAGATACACATCCGAAAGCGTATCGATCCCGTCAAACCGCAGCACCTGGTTCGCACATCGCGCTATACACGCCGGAAGGTCAAACCTGCGCCTGAAGGTATAATCCTCTTCCATGAGAGGAAGGGCTTTCAGCTCATTATCCCGGTAGAACGGATCCTCCATATGACCGGCCGCGAGCAAAAACGAATAAACCGAGCCGGGGATCTGCCCTGTCACAGTACGTCCGTCCCGACAGATCAGGTCCCATTGTCCATTCAAATTACAGTGTTCCACAGATCCTCCTAACCAGCAGTTTCTGCTGTATGCCGGCCTTGCGCGCCTTGTCCTGCCCGATCAGGCAGCCTGCCCGATCCAGAAGACAGTTGTGATGGCACCCTCCGCAGTGCGGCTGCCGGTCAATCACCTTAATCTTCTCCAGAGGCTCTGCCAGAAAAGTACTCGATCTGTAGATCTCATAACGCCTGCGTTTCTTCAGCCGGCTGACCAGGACATTCATGAAAAAACCATGCGTGATCAGTATCGCGTTCTCATTGTTTTTTTCCAGAAGATCAATCAGCTCATCCGCGCGCTTCCGGGTTTCATCCCTTGTCTCTTCCTGCCTTTTCCCTCTCACCCATTGAAATCTTCCGATTACATCAAAGACCACTCTGGAATGACTTCTATGTGTATCAGAAAAAGACCGCAGCGGCACTTCGTCCAGAAGATGTGTCCTGACAAGCATGGATGCCGGAGCAGAAGGAAACAGCTGCTCCGCAGTCTGGAGTGCTCTTTTCAGACTGCTCACATATATGCGCTCGTAATCTCCTGTCTCCTGGTGACTGTCAACAGGAATGATATCAGCCTCATCATACAGTCTGCAGGCTATATCATACTCCTCAGAGGTATAAGACTGCTTCCAGTCAAATGCAACTTTTGCATGTCGAATCAGCAATATCTTCATCTTTTTCCATAATCATACAAAAGCCACTCACGGCAGCTTTTTTCAAAGGAGATCCAGCCGACCTTTCTCTCCATCAATCATAACAAGTGTTTTCTTACAGCGTTGAAAGCTTCACGATCTCTTTCTTTTTTAGATTATCCCAAAACGGAAGCGCTTTCAACATACCATCGTTCCATAAACCGGCCAATATGTCATCACAGGCTTGCCCGATCGGTTGGAACCGCGTCCCAGAATTCCCTCGCGACCAATGAATGAGTCCGGCTGTTGCTGCGGATCAGAATATATGTTGCACTGACAGCCGGATGCGAAAGCGGCTTGATACAGACATGCTCTGAAGCATACTCTGCTGCTGCCGCCGGGTAGATCGTAATGCCAAGGCCATGGGCAGTCAGCTCGTACGCATTCAGCATATGCGCAATACGGCAGATGATCTTTGGCTCTTTCTGTACAAGCGCGAACCATCCTTCAATCTCTTTTTTGCGGGAATGCCTGGAAGGGATAATCAGCTCATACGGTGCCAGGTCTTCGATTTTCACTGAGGAACTTCTCTCTTTCGCAAGCGGATGTCCTGCCGGAATCATCGCAATCCATGGTTCGGTATGGACCGGGATTCCTTCCAGACCCTCTTCGTCATACGGAGCCGTGATGATCCCCATATCACACAGGCCGGAATTCACACGGTTTACCACATCATCGGAACTTCCATTCCAGATATTAAAATCAACCAGTGGATACTTCCTGTGAAATGCCGTGACCCACTCGGCAAGAAGACGCGGCGCACAACCTTCAACCGTCCCTAAAAAAACTGTTCCTGACAGTCCTTTGTTCATTTCACGAATCTCTTCCATGGAAGCTTTCGCCAAAGACGCAATCCGGGACGCATACACCCGGAAACGGTTCCCTGCCTCAGTCAGGCTGAGTCCGCGGTTCCTGCGGATAAACAGTTCCGTCCCCAGCTCTTCCTCCAGATCCTTGATCTGCCTCGACAAAGGCGGCTGGGCAATCATCAGCTTCTGAGCAGCTTTGGTGAAGCTTCCCTCCTCCGCAACCGTCAGAAAGTATCGGATATGTCTCAGTTCCATCTTCTGTTCCCTTCATATCCCTGATATACTCAAAAGGTATTTTGATACTGCTATTATATGTATTTTACGCCAATACAGCAAGGTGCTACTCTGTAATCAACAAAGGACAGAGACCTGAAAGCCCTATCAGCAGGGGATCCGGAAGGTTCTCACATGATCAGGACCCAGGCTTGGCCGGATCCGGAAAGGAGCAGGTTATGAAGACATTCTTTATCATGATCGAGCACGCACTGGAAGAATATTACGAGAGTTTCAAGAACTGAACGCCCCGTTTTGGAGAAGATAACACAATTGTTCATACAGTAATCAGGAGCCGGACGAAGGAAAGCCGGCTCCTGATCTCCGTTCTCAGCTGAACCAAAGCTTATTCTCCTGCAGGAATCTGATTGTTCAGACTTTTGTTGCGATAATTCAGATTTGTTCTGAGCAAA
>CAMIVF010000177.1 GCA_946401715.1 uncultured Clostridia bacterium
CCAGTACTTCGAAACCGTTCATGATCGGCATGTTGAGATCCAGAAGCAGCGTGGACAGATCGTCCTTATGCCTCAGCATGATCTCCACTGCTTCTTTTCCGTTCTCCGCAAACAGGAGACTATACTCTCCTTCCAGAACTGCTTCCAGCGCATCCCTGTTCAATTCGATATCATCTGCAATCAGAACCAGCTTCGGGCGTTCTATCTGTTTTGTCTCAATCATGTCAGTGCTCCGCCTCCTTCCTGTCTGTGCAGCGAATCCATCTGCTCAGCTCCGTATACAGCAAATCCGAGTCTGCCGGCTTGGCCAGATGAGAATTCATCCCTGCCTTCAGAGAATTCTGAATATCGCTGTCATATGCGTTCGCGGACAGCGCTATGATCGGCACGCGCTTCGCGTCCGGACGATCCAGCGCGCGGATTTTTCGTGTCGCTTCGAGTCCGTCCATCACAGGCATGCGAAGATCCATCAGAATCGCGTCATATTCATCCACACGTGAGTGCTCAAACAGTTCCACCGCGATCTGGCCGTTTTCGGCGCAGTCGCTCTCGGCGCCGGCAATCTCCAGCAGATCCGAGACGATTTCCGCATTTTCTTCAATGTCATCCACAATCAGGATATGACAGCCTTCCAGTGCGGCTGCCGGATCACTGTCCGCATCCGGCTTAGCGCCGCCGGACACATCCTGTCCGGAATCGGCAAGCATCGGGATGGTAACGGTGAATACCGATCCTTCATTTTTCCTGCTGCTGACATCAATCCGTCCGCCCATGCCGCTGATGATATGAGAAGCGGCAGTCAGTCCCACACCGCTTCCCCCGAACCGGGTTGTGGAGCTTTCATCCTCCTTGATAAACGCGTCAAAAACCTTCGGCAGAAACTCCTCTTCCATTCCCACACCGGTGTCAGAGATGACAAAGCGGATAACCGGGCTTTCCGCTCCGGTCCCGTCTGACTGAACTGCAAAACGCACATTTCCCGGCGCATCCGTAAACTTTACAGCATTGTCGAGGATATTCATCAGGGCGCGCTTCAAGGAAGCGGCATCCCCGGTATAGGAGCGGATCAGATCTTCATCAAAGGACGACTCATAGGAAAGTCCTTTCTCCCTGCAGCTGAAGGAATAGACCGCATCGATCTGTCCGATGGCTTCCTGCAGCGTCATCGTCTCTTTGCTGCCGGAGTTTGTCTCCTGCCCGGACTCCTGCAGATCCAGAAGGTTGTTGATCAGTTCGGAAAGATGACGGGCACTGAAGCCGATCTTTTCCAACTGATCCCGTACCTCCTCAGGTATCTTCGAATTCTTCAGCGCCAGGGCATCCATCCCCAGGATCACATTGACCGGCGTTCTCATCTCATGACTGATGCTGGCCAGGAAGCTTGACTTCGCCCTGCTGCTTGCCTCCGCAGCCTGAAGCTCCGCCTTCAGCTGTTCCCCCTCAATCACCTGGTGAACGATACGATTCAGAAGCCGGTACATGATCTGAACAAAGATGCTGCCGCCGAACAGCACGAATGCCATAATGAGATCCGGCTTTCCGAACAGGCCGATCGCAAGGTAGCCCAGCAGGAAAGACACAAGAAGAAAAATCGGAATGTACAGAAAAGAGAACGTTCCGTCCCATGCCTTCATTTCCCTGATATACCGGGCAAAGCGGATGAAGCAGAAGATGTTGTATACCATCAATGCGCTGCCCAGATATACCATCGCGTTGATCAGAATCTGAATCACGCTGTTTCCTCCTCATAGAATCAGATAATTGTGCGGGACCTCCCCCGCCGGTTCAGTCAATAAAATGCGCGTTCTAACCCTCTGCCGGCCGCAGGTTCATGCTTCCGGTCATTCTCTCTAAGAAGCGCTGTATCGGATTCTTTCCTGCTTCTTATGCGATTTATCCCGGTACATCAGCTCATCCGCATGCCGAAGCAGATCATCCAATGATTTCGGGTGATTTCCGGGAACGGTATATTCCCCGATACTCACTCCCAGATAGAACGGCAGCTCTCCGCTCTCGTTCACATGGCGGATATTTTCCTCCAGCCGGCCTTTGAGATCTGCCTTCCCGGCCTGTGTAATAATGACGAATTCGTCTCCTCCGTACCGCATCTTGAAATCGCTTTTGCGGCAGGAGCTGTCCACTACCCTGGAGACCGTCTTAATCGCCAGATCCCCCTTCTCATGGCCATACCTGTCATTGATTCCTTTCATGTCGTCGATGTCCAGAAAGAGAACCTGGATCAGCCCTCCCTGCGCAGTGATCGAATCAAACAGGTCTTCCGACAGCCGGTCATAGCCGAAGCGGTTGTAGAACCCGGTCAGCTGATCCCTCACATACAGTGCATTCAGTTTTTTGTTCAGATTTCTGGAACGGATTCTCTGTCTCGCGTTTTCGATCGCAAACACACACAGGTTCACGATATTCTCATGCAGCTGCATCTCGGCAACGGACGGCGGCTGCGTCAGCACAAGGAAGCCCATCTGGATCTGCCGGAAATGCAGCGCGTAGAATATGGCGAATCTCTCTTCCCGAAGCAGAGGCGCGACGGTCAGATCCTTCCTGCTGATCCGCATGTATTCCGCTCCCTTGCCGTGCGCAAGCGCATGTCCGCCGCAGCAGGCCAGGACAAAGGTGTCAGAGAGTGTGCTGCTGTCTACGTCCTCTCCCGGCTTCTCCCGGCCCGCATACTGGTCAAAGTAGCGGTCATTGGCGTAGATATACATGTTCCCTTCCCCGAAGATCTGGTAATGCCGCTCCACCGTCTCAATGATATGGCTGCTGTCTGTCTGAAACAGATCCGCCGTCATCAGATCCTGCTGGTAGAAGATCTTCTCCTGAAGCCTGGCGTTCTGATAATACATCTTTTTGATCCGGGGCAGTTCCGAATAATAATTCTCATAGCATCCGCACGATTCCGAGCAGATTACCCTGTATGGGCTGTAGCTATGCTTCGGGATCTCCTTCTTGTAAAGGCTCCTGCACAGGAGCTCAAGCGCCTGATAGATCAGTGTTCCGAAATCCCGGGAGATCGTGGTAAGCCTCGGGTCTGACAGAGAAGCACTCAGGATCCCGTCAAAGCCTGTGACCATCACATCCTGCGGGACCCGGACTCCTTTCTCCGTAAGATAGCTGAGTGCGCCCAGTGCCATCTCGTCATTGGCGGCTACAATGGCATCCGGCAGCGGCTTCCCGGAATCAAGCAGCTCTTTGGCAGCCCAGCGTCCTCGTCTGCTTTCCCAGTTTCCTTCGTAATAGGTGATATTCTCCGGCGGGATCCGGTTTTCACGGCAGACATCCTCAAACGCCCTCCGTCTCAGTTCTGCCTCTCCCGTTCCATCCTCGCGTTCACACCCCTTCAGGAACAGAAACGTCCTGGCACCGTGTACCTTGACCAGGTGGCTGGTTATTTCGCGTTCGGCGGAATAGTCATCCGTGCCGATCTCGAAGCAGCCATTCATCTTCGCGCCGATCGAAACGGCCGGAATGCCCTGGCTGATGATTCTCTTCTCAAGCCCGTGCAGCACCTCCGTATCCATGATCTCGTGCGCCTGCACCAGTACGGCATCATACAGACTCAGATCCGGAAGATTATAGATCTCATATCCGGAGCCGTCCTTGCCGCTGTACAGGTCAAATGAAAAACAGTCAAAGACCTGGACATACACGTTCTCATGCCTGTCCAGATATCTGACAACCGCGTCCAGGGCCACACTGACCAGTTCTCTGTTCCAGTCTGCAGTAAAATAAGCAATATGGATCCTGTCCCCCACCATGACTCAATCCTCTCCTTTTATGTCAGACTACCTCCTGCTGTGATCCCATGGCTGTCCGCAGGCCTGCGGAGGATGATTCCTCCTGGAGAAAAAGATCAGCAGAAGCATGGTAAGGATGTACGGCAGCATGTTAAACAGATCCGTGTAGTTGCCGGACAGCTTCATCGCGATGCACAGCTGCTGTCCTCCTGCCTTCGCGATTCCGAAGACCAGGCAGACCAGAATTGTCGTCGGGATGTTCCAGTTCCCGAAGATCATGGCAGCGATGGCCAGATAGCCATAGCCCATATAGATGGACGGGGAATAATTGGCCATGATGGAATAGGCAAAGCAGATCCCGCCGATTCCGGACAGCGCGCCGGAAATGATTACCGCGATCCACCGCGTTTTCACCACATCACCGCCTGCCGCGTCCAGCGCCTGCGGGTTCTCTCCGCAGGCCCGCAGTCTCATGCCATACCTGGTCCGGTACATCAGGTACCAGAACACAATCACAAGTCCGATGATAATCCACTCAAAAGGATACATCT
>CAMIVF010000178.1 GCA_946401715.1 uncultured Clostridia bacterium
GGCATTGTCAATCATTCCCAGCGGCACGCGTATCTGCTCCGGCGTATCAGCCAGATAATCAGCTCCGTTCTCAACCAGTTCCTCTCTGGTCCCGTAGCCATAGGTCACGCCGATGGACGCACAGCCGGCCTCCTTTGCGCCGATGATGTCAAACCGTGAATCTCCGACCATGATTACCTCTTCGGCTGAAAGATGCAGCATGTTCAGCGCTCTGTTGATCAAGGCACTCTTCTTGTTGGAAGGATCATAAGGATCCGGTCCGACAATCGCGTCGAAGTACTGCGTCATATCAAAATGCGCCAGAATCTGCTTTGCCATATTCTCCGGCTTGGAGGTGACCACAGCACTGGCAATCCCGGCTTTCTTCAGATCAGCAAGCAGCTCCCTGATCCCGTCATAAATGATCAGGTTATAACACTCACCGGCTTGATAACACTCCCGGTAAACCTCAACTGCTTTCCATGCTGTCTCTTCGTCCAGCCCGCAGAACGTTGTATAAGAATACACCAGAGAGGGACCGACAAATCTGCGCAGTGTTTCGTCTGACGGGATGGGATATCCCATTTTCTCCAGAGAGTAACGGACAGAATTCATGATACCCGGGCCGGAATCATTGATGGTTCCATCCAGGTCAAACAAAACTGCTTTCATCAGTTCCCCTCCTGTTTTCCGGCAAACCCGGCAATCCGGCAGACCAATTCCTCACTGCACGCAAACGGCGCCTTGGCGCATCTGGCCGGATTCGAGGAAACCTCTCTGCAGCCTTGCTCGATGACAGGCAGCAGCTGATCTTCTCCGATTCCAAGATCATGGCAGCACAGCCTGTAGGTTTGATGGAATTCTTCCACAGAGGCAAATCCGGACAGTTCCAGAATTCTGGAAACCTCCTTTTGATCTGCTTCGTTCAGGTAACCTGCCAGGAAGTAGCATACAGCCTTGCCATGCGGCACATGCAGATGATAAGTCAGCGCATAGCTCAGCGCATGCGGAAGGCTCGTTCCGGTGTGCGCAATCGCCATGCCGCCCAGCATCGCCGCGCGCATCAGCGTATCATAATCATCCGGATCCGGCTGCTTTTCCTTCTTCAGGACAGGCAGACATTTCTTCCATTCCCTGATCCCGTCTTCAGCGATCAGTCTGGAGACAGGAGTCGCATCCGCGTTCAGCCAGCTTTCGAACAGATGCGCAAACGCGTCAAACGCTGTATTGCACAGAATCTGGTCACTCGCTCCGGCAAGATACTTCCCGTCGATCAGCGCAAGATCCGGAAAAATTTTATGCGGAATGGATCCCTTGGTATGCTTCACTTCGTTGGTCAGGACCGATACGGCGGTCACCTCAGAACCGGTTCCGCAGGTGGTCGGAATGCATACCACCGGAACGGCACTGCTGTCAGCACCCGCCGAATACAGATAGTCCCTGCCTTCAGATGCATGCCGGATCATCAGAGCAATTGCTTTCGCTGCATCCATCGGCGAGCCGCCGCCTGCACCGATGACAAAGTCTGCTTTCTCCTGCAGGCCAAAATCACGCGCTTTCATCACAGTTGCGGCGGAAGGATTCTCTTCGACGCCGTCAAACAGCGCATGGGCGATCCGGCATTCATCGAGTGCCGCACAGATATCGTCATACACGCCGCACGCTTTCGCGGAATGCCTGCCGGTCACAATCAGCGCCTTCTTACCCAGCTTCGCAAGATCCTTCGCATGTGACCTGACCACTTCCCGGCCTGAGAATACTCTGACCGGCATATAAAAACGATCTTCTTTCATCTTTCTATCCTCCAGAACATCGACTGTGTTCCTGTTACAGCTCCTTTGCCTCCGGAATCGGCTGCAATGCCCGTTCCAGGATCCCGTGCACCTGGGCAATTACCATACCATAATTCGTAATCGGAATCCCGCGCTGGACAGCTTTCTGATTGCGCGCCCCAACTTCCTTCTCATTCAGCATACAGGATCCGCAATGAATGATCACTGCGTATTTTTCCAGGTCATCCGGAAATGACAGCCCGGATGATGTTTCAAACACGGGCTCTTTTCCGGTGTATTCCCTGATCCAGGCGGGCAGCTTCACCGTCCCGATGTCGCCGCACTGTCTGTGGTGTGTGCACCCTTCCGCGACCAGAATCCTGTCGCCGTCCTGGATCTTACGAAGTGCGGAGATTCCTTTCAGCTGTGCTTTCAGGACACCCTTATACCTTGCCATCAGGATCGAGAAGGACGTCATCGGCACATCGTCCGGGACCACTTTTGCCACCAGGCCGAACGCCTGGCTGTCTGTGATCACCAGAGACGGCTTTTGAGAAAGGCCCGCCAGAACACTTGCCAGTTCTTTCTCCCTGACACACAGTACCTGACAGCCGTGATCCAGCAGATCCCGAAGGACCTGCTGCTGCGGAAGGATCAGCCTTCCCTTTGGCGCAGATTCATCAATCGGAATGACCAGAATCACCAGGTCCAGCGGACGGACCAGATCTCCTGCAATCGGCCTTTCGCGCATTTTCTCCATAGTTCTGGCTGTCTGTCCGATCATTTCGCGCAGCGGCTTCAGGTTTTCACCGGTTCTGGCGCTGACCCGGATCTGCCGGACATTGTCCCCGGCTTCATCCTGGCAAACAGCACCCTCCGGTTCTTTCTCTGTGATCAGATCCGTCTTGTTCCAGGCGATGATGCAGGGCGTCTTCTGCTCCTTAAACAGGCCCAGGAGTTCCCGGTCAAAATCGTTCAGCCCTTTCTGCGCGTCTACAACCAGGACCGCAAGATCCGTTCTGCCCAGAATCTCTCTGGTCTTTTCCACGCGGAGCTCACCCAGGCCTCCTTCATCGTCGAACCCCGGCGTGTCGATGATGACAACCGGTCCGGCCGGAAGGATCTCCATGGACTTTGATACCGGGTCCGTCGTCGTTCCCGGAACCTCTGAAACAACCGACATCTTCTGAGAAGTCAGCGCATTGACAAGACTGGATTTGCCGGCATTGCGGCAGCCGAAGAATCCTATGTGAAGCCGTACACTGCGCGGTGCGTCATTCATACTCATATCAATTCCCTTTATTTCCTTTCCAGACAGCAGACTCCGGGCAGCTGTAATATACATCTGCTCAGAACAGCGGCCTGATCCGGTCCAGGTACAATCTGCCCGAAAGGGCAAAGTGCGGCATCTCCTCAAACCTGCAATCGCTCCGGCAGGCACCTCTCAGGATCGGATCCGCTGTCACTTCCTCATAACGGCCAAGCACATCCCGGATCTGCGCTTCTCCCGCCGGACGCGGTGCACTGACCAAAGCCAGTCCCCGGACAGTCTCTGTCAGCGGGATCAGGCTGCATGGTTTTCCATCCCTCAAAACCTTGTCCGCCGCGATGGATCCCATGACGACCGGCTCGCCCGCTGTACACCTCACCGCGGAGTGCCCTCCGTGGAGGAAAGCTTCAGGCGAATCTGTATCCATCGCTTCGTCAATCGCTTCCTCCATCACTTCGCTTTCTTTCAGCACCTCCAGATATGCTGCCCTGCTCACGCGCTCCGCTGCACATTGTCTGAGGGATTGAAACAGCACTTTTGAAAATGCACCGACGGGGATTCCTGCCGTGTATGGAATTCCAAACGTCTCCTCCAGCCATCTGGCGGCGTCGATCCCGGTCGAGGAAACGACGAGATTGACATCGGCCTGCAGCGATGCTTGCAGCTGAGCAAGGGAATCTCCGAGCGCCCATACACTGACGACTTCAAATCCTTCCTTCTCAAGCAGCTCTCTGAGACGGTACGCGTCACTTCTCACAGTAAAGTCAAGAGGCGTCATCCCGATCACATTGACCCGCAGCCTTCCTCCGTCCGCCTCCGGTCTGATGGGCGGTTCCTTCACAGCAGAATCAAACAGCATCTTCGCCATCTGCTCAAATGCGCTTCCTGCGCCTTTCGTGTAGTCGTGCATGGCGTTTGTTTCGACATGAAAAGTCCGGATTCCGCATTCTTCCCGGACCTTCCGGCAGATCGCATCGAAATCTGTTCCGATCAGCCACGGGATGGGAGAATTCGCGATCGCGATGAACGCCGGATGAAACCGCTTTGCCGCAGACACGATATCATCGACAAGCTTCCTGTCATTGCCGGTGATTGCGTCAAGCTGAGTCAGTCCGGAAAGAAAGATCAGGCTTTCCATGTCTGTCCAACGGACTTCATCATGGGTATTGTAGGTGGAATTACAGCCGGAAGGATCGTGCATGACGACCATACCGCCCAGTTCATACAAAGCGGAGCATACGCCGGAAACATCTCCGGTATACACCGGCA
>CAMIVF010000179.1 GCA_946401715.1 uncultured Clostridia bacterium
ATCGACTTCGCAGGAGACCGGGATGCCCTTGCCGGTCAGGCGGCTGTTGACATAGCAGGGAACGAATCCGAACTGTGTCTGGAATGCAGGCCAGCACTTACCGGCGATGCAGACATACTCTCTGTATCCCTTGTGTGCTTCCACCCAGTCAAGCAGGGTCAGTTCATACTGCGCAAGCTTCTGAAGGATCTCCGGCTTCTTGTTGCCCTGGCCCAGTTCCTTCTCCATATCCGCAATGACTTCCGGAATTCTCTCATCGCCGGCATGCTTGTTGAAGGCTTCGAACAGATCAAGCTCGGAGTTTTCCTCAACCTCTACGCCAAGGTTGTACAGCTGCTGGATCGGCGCATTGCAGGCCAGGAAGTTGTTCGGTCTCGGGCCAAAGGTGATCAGTTTCAGTTTGGACAGACCGTAAATGGCGCGGGCGATCGGAACGAATTCATGGATCATATCCGCACACTCTGCGGCGGTGCCGACCGGGTACTCCGGAATGTAAGCCCTGACGCTGCGCAGTCTCAGGTTGTAGCTGGCGTTCAGCATACCGCAGTATGCATCGCCTCTTCCGTCAGACAGATCATTCTGACTCTCCTCAGCGGCAGCGCAGAACATCTTCGGTCCATCGAAATGCTTCGCAAGCAGCGTCTCCGAAATCTCCGGTCCGAAGTTTCCAAGGTATACGACCAGCGCATTACATCCGGCCTTCTTCACATCTTCAAGCGCCTCAACCATCTGGATCTCGCTCTCGATGATGCAGACTGGACATTCATAGATGTCGTCCGCACCGTACTTGGCTGTGTAGGCTTCGACCAGGGCCTTCCTGCGGTTGATCGCAAGGGACGCAGGGAAGCAGTCACGGCTGACAGCCACGATGCCGATCTTTACCTTTGGAATGTTTTTGAACATATCGAATTCCTCCTGTTTCTTGAATATAATGATTCTTTATCCAGCTTTTCGGATTCGGAAAGCTGATTGGTTACCGTTATCCATACCTGCCGCCTGACGCGGCTTTGCCCCGGTTACTGAATCTGCGGAAATACGCTCTTCAGCGCCGGATAGATATTCCTGAACTGCTGATATCTCTTTTCATACTTTGCGGCAAGAACCGGATCCGGATCTTCAAAGCCTGTGATCGACACGATCTTCTCGCAGGCGGTCTTTACATCCGGATATTCTCCGCATGCCACCGCGGCCAGCATCGCGCCGCCCATGGACGGTCCTTCCTCGCTTGCCGGGAACTCCAGACGGATGTTCAGGATGTTTGCCGTCATCTTTCTCCACAACGGGCTCTTAGCGCCGCCTCCGACAATCGTACTCTTCTTCACATCGATCCCAAGCGACTTCGCCACTTCCAGCGAATCTCTCAGTCCGAAGATGACTCCTTCAAGCACTGCCTGCGTCATATCGCTCCGGGAGGTGTCCATCGTCATGCCGACAAAGGTTCCTCTGGCCAGCGGATCATTCAGCGGACTGCGCTCTCCCATGAGATAGGGGAGATAGAAAACATGGTTTTCTCCCAGCTTCTCATCGGTAATCCCTTCCTGCTCCCCGGCATAATCTTTGGTGTGAAGGATCTCCTCATTCCACCACTTGTTGCAGCTTGCCGCGGACAGCATGCAGCCCATCAGATGGAAATGTCCGTCCGAATGCGCAAAGCTGTGCAGCGCGGTGTGCCCGTTCGTCGGCACAAAATGATCCGATGAAATGAACAGCGTGCCGGAAGTACCAAGAGAGATGTTGCACTTTCCTTCGCCGACCGTTCCTGTTCCGACCGCGGAAGCCGCATTGTCGCCTCCGCCCGCAGCGACGACGACATCGTCTGACAGGCCAAGCTCCGCTGCGATCTCTTTCTTTACCGTTCCGATCTTATCATAGCTCTCGAACAGCTGCGGAAGCATATCCTCGGTAATGCCGCAGATCCCGCACATCTCCTTCGACCAGCACTTGTTCGCGACATCCAGCAGAAGCATGCCGGAAGCGTCGGAATAATCCGTCGAGAATGTCCCCGTCAGACGGTATGCCAGATAATCCTTCGGAAGCATGATCTTTCTGATTCTGGCAAAATTCTCCGGTTCGTTCTTTTTCATCCAGAGAATCTTCGGGGCAGTAAACCCGGCATATGCGATGTTGGCGGTATCCCTCTCCAGGACGTCTTTACCGATCTCACTGTTCAGATAGTCCGTCTCCTCCGTCGTACGTCCGTCGTTCCACAGGATCGCGGGGCGGATCACCTGATCATTCTCGTCCAGCACGACAAGTCCGTGCATCTGCCCGCCGAATGAGATACCGGCGACCTTGCTCTTATCCTGTCCGTCGAGCAGTTCCCTGAGTCCGGCAACAGACTGCTCATACCAGTCCACCGGGTTTTGCTCGGACCAGCCGGGATGCGGGAAGGAAAGGTCATATTCCTTCGATACGATCTTGACGATCTTTCCACCCGATTCCATCAGCAGAAGTTTCACCGCGCTTGTTCCGAGATCTATTCCGATATACAGCATACTTCTCCCTCCTCAGATCATTCCGGACACAGCAGCGGATTCAGCCGTCTGCGCCGCCCGGTTGTTCAAACAGAGCCCGTTTGGATTCTATAATAAAGCATTCCGGAAGTCTTTTCAATCGATTAAGAAAAAAAAGGGAAAAAACAAAAGGACCTGCCAGTCTGGCGGCAGCTCCTTTCAAATATATAATGATGTAAGGGTCAAAAGCCCTGAAGCCGAGGCAAGCTTGCTTGCCAGAGGCGAAAGGGGTGTTGACCCCAACATCATATAATACATTCAGATACTCAGGTTCTTCAGGCTTTCATTGAGCTCAGCGCTGTCTGTCAGCTGCGCCGCCATGTTGTCCCGCCCTTTGTCCGGGATCAGGATCGGCAGCGCCTCCGGTATGTTCTCGATGACCAGATGGCTGTGGTCTCCACCGTACTCTCCGTCCCGCGTCCAGCTGACCGGCTGGTCGAACCACACCTCCAGGCGGGAAGTCTTGAACGTGATCACATTCCTGTTCTCCGAGCCGTTCATCAAAGCAGTCAGAATCCCGGGCCATTCGACCGGCAGCATCTGCGGCATCCGGATCAGCGTTACCTCGAACATGCCATCGTTCAGCGTGACGTCACGCCCGGTAATCCCCTCGAATCCGCCCACTGAATTGGAGTTTGTGATCATGCCAAGCATAAAATCATCGGTCCCGGAGCTTTCACTGCTCTCATAGTGCATATGATAGCTCTTCAGAGTGGGAAGGCTTGCGGCCCCCCGGACCAGATAAGCCAGATGCCCCAGCATATTCTTCATATCCTGCGGTGTGTCATAGGACACATTGACAAATGCGCCGAATGCCGCGACATACACGAAATAACTGTCATTCATGCGTCCGATATCACACGAAAAGACGGATCCGTTCATGACAGCCTGGGCCGCCATGCGCATCTTCTTCGGGATGCCCAGGCTCGAGGCATAATCGTTGGTGGATCCAGCCGGTATATATCCGATCGGTCTCCGGAAACGGCCGGTCTGCATCCCGGTGACGACCTCGTCCAGCGTTCCGTCCCCGCCGCCGCACACGATCAGGTCAAAGGAATCTCCGCACTCCTCCACTGTTCTGGCAGCATCCATCACTCCTGCCGTAGGGTGGACGACAACCTCGTACCCATTTGCCGAAAACTCCTCCAGGATATAGGAAAGAGAAGTCCGGATCATTCCTTTGCCGGCAAACGGATTATAGATAAACAGCAATCTTTTCATAGCAGTCAGTTCCATTGCCGAAATCGTTACGGTCTGAAAGGCTGCGCGCCTTCAGGCACAGATACGTGTCATCACTTCGCCAAAGGTGCGTCTTCCGTCTCTGTCTTTGGCTTCCAGCCCTTGTAGTTCTCGTAGCGGTGCTCCTTATGCTCGCTCTGTGCCCAGAGCTTGTCTGCCACCGGCTTCCACGCCTTGGCATAGGGGATGCACTTTCCGCACAGATGCTCCGCACTCTCCGGCATCTGCAGATCGGTGGAATGTGCGCCGGACTTTTTGACCATCTCTACCAGAATGCCGGGGTTCTCCAGCATCGGGCACGGACGGAGCATGTTCTTGTTGAACGGCT
>CAMIVF010000180.1 GCA_946401715.1 uncultured Clostridia bacterium
GCCCGGTTCCACCCGCGACTTTACCATTTTAGCACAGGAAAGCGTGCTTGTCAGTTACTTTTTTCATCGAATTAATGCTTTACCATGGAAAACTGTGGGGAGAGTTCCGCTTTTAACGGTAGACTTTCCCGAAGAGAAAGAGTAAAATAGGAAATCGCGAATACGGATTTTTTCCCGGAACCGGGACAAAAGACGAATAAGAGGAGGCAGAAAATGGCTTCAAAAAGACAGAAACAGATCGAAGAAAAGCAGAAACGGGACCGGGTGCTCCTGATCGCAGGCGGCGCGGTGGCGCTCATTCTTGCGCTCGCGCTCGTGATCACCCAGCTGCTGCCGAAAACCGATCCCGCGGCGGACGCTTCTTCCGCGGCAGAATCCGCAGCAGAATCCGCGGCCCCCGCAGCGGAATCCGGTGCCGCGTCTGAAGAGACGGCGCTGCTGACCTCCGCGGACGAGCTGACGGTCTCCCACTACGCGGACATCGAGATCGAGGATCAGGGCACGATCACGGTGGCGCTTGACGAATCCCTGGCGCCGGAGACCGTGAAGAATTTCGTCTCCCTGGCGGAGAGCGGCTTCTACAACGGCCTGACCTTCCACCGCATCATCAACGGTTTCATGATGCAGGGCGGCGACCCGTCCGGCGACGGCACCGGCGGCTCGGAGCAGACGATCCCCGGTGAATTCTCCGTCAACGGCTTCGAGAACCCGATCTCCCACGTCCGCGGCGCGATCTCCATGGCGCGCTCGATGGACATGAACAGCGCCAGCTCCCAGTTCTTCATCGTCCAGGCGGACAGCACCTTCCTGGACGGCCAGTACGCGGGCTTCGGCTTCGTGACAGAAGGTATGGAGATCGTCGATCAGATCTGCGCCGACGCCGTGGACACCGACGGGAACGGCCTGGTGGCCGCCGACAAACAGCCGGTCATCAAATCCATTACCATCCGCAAGGCCTGACATAAGATCAATTGTAAGCGGGGCGGTACCTGATATTCCTGTCCAGCCGCTTCCCATGCAAAAGAATACGTCTGATTATGAAACAGCTCATCCATTCCCGGATGAGCTGTTTCCGCTTTGAACACGCTGCAGATGCTTTCCTCACTCTGTCTCCTCTGCAGGCAGCAGCCGCAGTTCGTCTCCCGGTTTTATTTCTCCGCCCCGCAGTACCCTTGCGAAGACTCCCTCCCTGGGCATGATACAGTCTCCCATTGCCTTGTATATTTCACAATGGCTGTGACATTCTTTGCCGATCTGTGTGATCTCCAGCAGAACTTCTCCTGACTGAAGCCTGGTTCCGACAGGCAGTTCACGGAAACGGAATCCATCTACAACAAGATTTTCCCCAAAGTCACCAAATGAAACTGCGGCACCCCTTTCCCTGAAAGCCTCGATCTGCTGCAGCCCCAGAAGACTGACCTGCCGGTGCCAGCTGCCCGCATGGGCATCTCCTGCGATTCCCCAGGATTCTTTGAGGACAGCTTTTGGGACCTCGTGCTTCCCGGTCCCTTTTTTCTCACTGATACAAACAGCCCGAATGATTCCCGTAGTTTCTCCCATCGTCTGTCCTGCTCCTCCCTTCTGAAGCCTCTTATTATATCTGACCCATACTGCCCTTAATCGTACTCTGCAATGACCCCGCCCCCAATGATGCAGTCATTCGCATCATAAAACACAGCAGACTGCCCCGGTGCGGGAGCTCTTACAGGTTTTTCAAATGTAATCAAAATGCTGTCTTTCCCTGTCTTTTCAATTAAGGCCTTCTCTCCGTGATGCTGATAGCGGATCTTCACCGTACAGGGCAGGACCTCTTTATCTCCCGGCGATTCAACGCTCATCCAGTTGATGTCCCTGCATACAACGGTTTTCTGATACAGATCCACTTCTCCGGAGAGGATGACCTTATTCGCTGCCGCGTCGATCTTTCGCACATAAACAGGATGTCCCAATGAGATCCCCAGCCCTTTTCTCTGTCCCACGGTATAATGAATGATCCCTTTATGCCTTCCGAGGACGCGGTCTCCTCCATCCGCAAAATCTCCGGGACCCTGCAGATCCGCCCATGCATGCTCTTCTATATAATCCGCATAGCTTCCTTCGCTGATAAAGCATATCTCCTGTGAATCCGGTTTTTCCGCGACCGGCAGGTCTGCCTTGCGGGCGATCTCACGGACCTGATCTTTTGTCAGATCTCCCAGCGGCATCAGTGTAGAAGCGATCTGCTCCTGCGTCAGCCTGTAAAGCATATACGTCTGATCCTTCTTCGCGCTTGCAGCCTTCTGGAAGGTATATCTGCCATTGTCCAGCCGGACTACCCTGGCATAATGTCCGGTCGCGATATAATCCGCCTGCATGACCTTTGCTGTGTATAACATCCGGTCCCACTTCACGTACCGGTTGCAGAGGGTGCAGGGATTTGGTGTCCGGCCGCAGATGTATTCGCGGATAAACGGTTCTGTCACATTCTTTTCAAAATCAGAAATACAGTTCCAGGCGTAGCAGCGGATCCCAAGCTTCCCGGCGGCTCTTCGCGCATCATCGATCTCACAGCAGCGGCTTTCTTTTCCGTCTGCAGACAGCCAGGTGCGAAGCGTTACCCCGATCACATCGTGGCCGGCCTGTTTCAGGAGGTATGCTGCCACCGCGCTGTCTACGCCGCCTGACATTCCAACAATCACTCTTGCCATTCATATCACGCACATTTCTGCCAGCTTTTCACACAGTACGGATGCAAATATGCGATGTCCTTCCGCATCCATGTGCTCATTATCCGCCTCATGCGCCCGGATATAGTCCGATGCCGCCAGAAACCCTGTTCCTTCCTGCTCTGCTATCATTCGATAAACCTCTTTCAGCTGCCGGCATGTCTTTACAGACTCCGGTGAAAACTCCGGATCTTTATCCGGTTTCCATACATCTTCTCCGAGAAGGATGGGAGATACAACCAGGATATTCGCAGGAGAAATATACGGCTCTATTTCCTTCAGACAGGCATCCAGGCCCTGTCCGATGGCATATGCACTAGCCCCGTATACCGTCTTACAGTCATTTGTCCCGAGCATGACAACAGCCGCATCCAGAGGATGATGTGTTTCCAGGATCATCGGGAGGGCAGCGACTCCCCTTCTTCCTGGTCTTAACGCATCCTCGAATACAGTCGTTCTTCCGCAAAGGCCTTCCTCAATTACGTCTATCTTCGGATAATGTTTCTGAAGAAGGCTCGTCCAGCGGGTTCCCCGGGGAAAGCGTTCCTTCGATTTAGAACCGGGAATCAGTCCCCAGGTATTGGAGTCACCAAAAGCAAGTACCGCTTTCATCGTTCATTTCAGATCCTTCCTGCTTCCATTCCAGTGCCGGGAAGTCATAATTCCCGGATCCCTTTATCCGTTTTCTGCTGCAGCCGCTGGAACGCCGCCTTCCACGACAAGGCTTTCTTCATAGTCCAGTCCATAGGTATCGACCAGCGTTGCCTCATAATCCTTATGGAAAAAATTCTCCGCCGCCAGAGCCTTGATCTCATCGTTGATCCAGTTCAGCAGACTCTCGTTTCCTTTGGAAACCGCAGGTGCAATGGTGTCCTGGCTTCCAAGGGATGGAATTCCCACGGTATAGCCCGGATTCTGCAGCGCATAGGCGATGACCTCAGTATTGTCATTGGCCCAGGCGGCAGCATTGCCGTTCTCCAGTGCGTTCTTTGCGTTCGCATAGGTGTCATACTTCTGCAGCTTGATTTCAGGATTATTTTTGATCAGATAATCCTCTGCGGTCGTTCCGGAAATGACGATCACTTCATCCTCCGCGCCAAGCTGAGACAGGTCGCTGATCACTTTGCTTTCGGGAGATACAACTCCCAGTGCAACATTCATGTACGGCAGCGCGAAGTCCACTTTTTCCGCGCGTTCGGCTGTCACCGTAAAATTGGCAAGAACAATGTCCACCTTTCCGGTTTCCAGATATTCCACCCGGTTTGCCGCTTCCGTAGATACATAGTTGATCTCTACGTCCAGATCCTCACCGATCCGTTCTGCAAAGTAGACGTCATATCCCTGATATTCGCCGTTTTCATCTACATATCCGAAG
>CAMIVF010000181.1 GCA_946401715.1 uncultured Clostridia bacterium
GTCAGTTGACACTCGGTTTCCTTTTATATAAAATAAAACAAAATTGCACACAATACAATTGCCTGTTTTATATACGCTGCCTGTTGTGGTCTGTGACAGAGAAGGAAAGGATCTTAAGACGATGGATGACAAATACGCAGGACTGAAGCTTGGAAACCAGCTCTGCTTTCCGTTGTATGCATGTTCCAGGGAGATTGTAAAGAAGTATAAGCCCTATCTGGACGAGCTGGATCTGACGTACACGCAGTATATTACGATGCTGGTTCTGTGGGAGCAGGGACAGATCAATGTGAAGGAACTGGGAGAGTGCCTGTATCTTGATTCCGGGACGCTGACGCCGCTTTTGAAAAAGCTGGAGATGAAGGGCTGGGTGACCAGACAGCGGGCAAAGGAAGATGAGAGAGTCCTGATCGTAACCCTGACAAAAGAAGGGAAAAAGCTTCGCGACAAGGCAGCGGAGGTTCCGGCGAAGATGAGCTGCTGTGTGAAGCTGACGCCGGAGGAATCCAGGACACTTTACACGCTTTTGTATAAGATGCTTGGAGATGCCTGACCAGGCAGATGCATGCTGTGATGCCGGAAGATTTCGGAAAGATTTGCAGATTCTTTTTCATAGCGGCTTGTGTTCCTGCAGCTGACGTGCTATGATCTGTATGTAAGGAGTTGTTTATACATGCAGACAGCGCAAGTGAATGCGGAGGTGCCGTACGATGAAGACAGTCAAGCTTCTGGCGGGTATTCTTGGGATTGTGATTGCAGTGTATATTCTTCTGATCTCATGCTATGAGGCAGCATGGAACGTGCTCACGATGAGCGGTCACATCAACGGGTTTATCGGAATTCTGATCGCAGCGCTTCTGCTGGCCGGCAGTATTGTCAGGATCGGAATGCGCAGCGCTGAGGATGACGCGGGTTCTATTATTTCACTGGTCTTCTTCGGGATTGCGACAGCGCTTGCATTTGCCATGACACCGATCTACCGGTACATGCATACATGGGCGGTCATCTGCCTTGTCATGGGAATTATTTCCGTGCTGGCAATTATGTGGAAGAATTCCAGGGCAAAGTAAGTAGATTTATAAAAAGCACATAAGACTACATTTCAGACGGCTGCCGGGCACGCAGGCCGTCTGAAACTTTGTCTTGCATCATAAAATGCACCGTGTTATAATCCCTTTGCTGTGTCCGGAAGCTGAAGGCAATTCCGCTTAAGATAGCGGAACCGGAGCATGGAAAACCGCATGGACTTGCGGGGATTGCCCCCTGGACGGGGAAGGGACGGCTCTGTGCAGTGCAGAGGCCGTAAGCAGTTCACATCAATATAGAGAGGTGATTATCATGAGAGAAGGAATCCATCCGAAGTATTATCAGGCGAAGGTTACCTGCAACTGCGGGAACACATTTACGACCGGTTCCACGAAACCGGAGATCCACGTTGAGATCTGCTCTCAGTGCCACTCGTTCTATACGGGTCAGCAGAAGGCAGCTCAGGTACGCGGCCGTATCGATAAGTTCAACAGGAAGTACGGTCTTGGCCAGAACTGATCAGGATAAGGCAAGGAGGGTTGAGGCTGTGTGCCTCAGCCCTCTTTTTTCAATACGGAGTTAATTGTCTTATGAAGTATTCGAATATTGGCGGCCAGGCGGTCATGGAAGGTGTCATGATGCGCAATGCCGAGAAGTGGGCGGTCGCGGTGCGCACCGCGGATCAGCAGATTACTGTCAAGACAGGAATCTACAAGGGCGTGATTCCGTCGAAAACAGTGGGTAAGATTCCGATTCTGCGTGGTGTGTGCAGCTTTATCGATTCTCTGTATCTGGGGATGAAAACACTGATGTTCTCCGCGGATCTGTTCGCGGAGGAATCGGAGAAAGAACTGGAGGAAAGACTTCAGGACGAGCAGAAGAAGGCGCAGAAGAAGGCGGATAAACTCCGCGCTGCCGGCAAGGCGGATCAGGCGGATCGCCTGATGGAAGAGACGCGCAGGAAGGCGGAGGACGAGCGGAAAAAGCTGAAAGAGAGGGAGGAATCGGGAAACGGAAAGTCGAAGGATTCCGATAACTCTCTGCTGCTGACATTGACGCTGATCTTTTCTCTGGCGGTATCGATCGCGCTGTTCATGATGCTGCCTTACTTCCTGTCCAGGGCACTTCGGACGGTGACCAGTTCCGAGTCCCTGATCTCGGTCAGCGAGGCAATCCTGAGGATGGTGATTTTCTTTGGGTATCTCCTGCTGATCTCGCGCATGAAGGATATCCAGAGAACGTTCATGTATCATGGAGCAGAGCATAAGTGCATTAACTGCATCGAACACGGGCTTGAACTGAATGTTGAAAATGTTCGCGCCAGCTCCCGCCAGCACAAGCGCTGCGGTACGAGTTTTCTGCTGATTGTCATGGTGGTCAGCGTGATCTTTTTCTTCTTTATCCGGACGCCGGACCCGGTGATGCGGATCGTGATCCGTGTCCTGCTGATCCCGGTGATTGCGGGTGTGTCGTTCGAGTTTATCCGCCTTGCAGGAAAGTATGACAACAAATGTGTCAACATTCTCAGCAAGCCGGGAATGCTTCTGCAGAAGCTGACGACAAAGGAACCGGACGATGAGCAGATTAAGGTCGGGATGGCATCGGTAGAGGCAGTGTTCAACTGGAAGAAATATCTGAACGAAAACTTTGGTGCGGATTACGAGCTGACGGAAGCGGACGAACCGCACCAAAGCGACGACCTGTATACGATAAAATGACGATCAGGGAAGCAGTACAGAAGGCGAAGATCCGTCTGGCAGAGAATCAGGTGCCGGATGCAGAGACAGACGCCATGCTGCTTCTTCAGTCTGTCTGCGGGATTGACCGCGCAAGGTATTATGCCTGCATGGACGAGGAACTGGAGGAGGCAGATGGCTATCTGGAGAAGGTTGGGCTGCGCGCTGCCAGGATTCCGCTTCAGCAGATCACCGGCGAGCAGTATTTCTGCGGACTGCGTTTTCTGGTAACGGAGGATGTGCTCTGTCCGAGACCGGAGACAGAGACGCTTGTCGAAGAAGCCCTGAAGCGGCTTGGACGGGGGAACCGCTTTCTGGATCTGTGTACCGGATCCGGGTGCATTGCCGTCAGCCTTCTGAAGATGAGGGAGGACCTTTTGGGAGAAGGCTGTGACCTTTCCGGGCGGGCCCTTGAGATAGCGTCAAAGAATGCGGCGCTGCACAGTGTGGCGGATCGTCTGAAGCTGCGGCAGGGGGATCTGTTTGAAGCAGCATCGGGAACCTATGATATGATTGTATCGAATCCGCCCTATATTGCGTCGGAAGAGATCAGTGAACTGATGGAGGAAGTGCGGGATCATGAACCGCACATGGCACTGGACGGAGGACCGGACGGTCTTGCCTTTTACCGGAGCATACTGGAAGGTGCCGGAAACCATCTGACAGAAAAAGGCTGGCTGATCGTGGAGATCGGGTATGACCAGGGATCTGTTGTCAGATCGATGTTTGTCGATCATCTGTTTGAATCGGTTCAGGTGATAAAGGACCTGGCGGGGCATGACCGCATCGTGCTGGGCCAAAGAGGTGTTTGAGTGTTTGAACAGCTGAGAGAAGTAAATGAAAGGCTGGAGGAGATCGTAAGACTGCTCTCAGACGCGGATACCGCGAAGGACGCCGTGCGTCTTCAGTCCCTGATGAAGGAGCAGGCAAATCTGATGCCGGTTTCGGAAGCATACAATGCATGGAAGAAGATGCAGGAGACGATCGGGGACTGCCAGGAGATGCTCTCTTCCGAGAAGGACGAGGACATGCGTTCCATGCTGAAGGAGGAGCTTTCCGGGGCAAAGGAAGAGATCGGACAGCTGGAACAGAAGCTCAGGGTCATGCTGCTCCCGAAGGATCCGAATGATGAGAAAAATGTTGTCGTAGAGATCCGCGCCGGTGTGGGCGGAGATGAAGCAGCTCTGTTCGCCGCACAGGTATACCGTATGTATCTTCGCTACGCGGAAGCAAAAGGCTGGAAAGTGGAACTGACCAGTGTCAGCGAAAGCGGACTGGGCGGCTTCAAGGAATGTGTCTTTCTGGTCAATGGCAAG
>CAMIVF010000182.1 GCA_946401715.1 uncultured Clostridia bacterium
GGTATCCTTGATGGAGATACGCTTGCCGGTGCCGTTCCAGCCGGTGTTGAGCAGATATGGCTTCGCTCCGCTCTTCTCCATTCTCTTAACCAGCTCTTCGCCGTACTTGGTCGGATGCAGCTCCAGGAACGCCTGGCCGAAGCATGCAGAGAAGGTCGGGGTCGGCTCGGTGATGCCGCGCTCGGTTCCTGCCAGCTTTGCTGTGAATCCGCTCAGGAAGTAGTACTGCGTCTGCTCCGGAGTCAGGATGGAAACCGGCGGAAGAACGCCAAAAGCGTCCGCGCTCAGGAAGATGACATTCTCAGCGGCCGGGCCGGCGGAGATCTTGTTCACGTTCTTCGCGATCTTCTCGATGTGCTCGATCGGATAGGAAACACGGGTGTTCTCGGTGACGGACTTGTCAGCGAAATCAATCTTGCCTTCCGCGTCAACCGTAACGTTCTCAAGCAGAGCATCTCTCTTGATCGCGTTGTAGATATCCGGCTCGGATTCCTTATCCAGGTTGATGACCTTCGCATAGCAGCCGCCCTCGAAGTTGAAGACGCCGTTGTCGTCCCAGCCATGCTCGTCGTCGCCGATCAGCAGTCTCTTCGGGTCGGTGGAAAGGGTGGTCTTGCCCGTTCCGGAAAGTCCGAAGAAGATCGCGGTGTTCTTGCCTTCCATATCGGTGTTGGCGGAGCAGTGCATGGAAGCGATGCCCTTCAGCGGCAGGTAGTAGTTCATCATGGAGAACATACCCTTCTTCATCTCGCCGCCGTACCAGGTGTTCAGGATCACCTGCTCACGGCTGGTGATGTTGAACGCTGCGCAGGTGGAGGAATTCATGCCCAGCTCTTCATAGTTGGCAACTTCAGCCTTGGAAGCGTTGTAGACAACGAAATCCGGCTTGAAGTTCTCCAGCTCTTCCTCTGTCGGCTGGATGAACATGTTCTTGACGAAATGTGCCTGCCACGCGACTTCGAGGATGAAGCGGATGGACATGCGGGTATCTTTGTTTGCGCCGCAGAAAGCGTCGACGACAAACAGTCTCTTGCCGCTGAGCTGCTTGATGGCAAGATCCTTGACGGTTGCCCATACTTCCTCGCTCATCGGATGGTTGTCGTTCTTGTAGCCCTCGGTGGTCCACCATACGGTGTCCTTCGAGTTCTCATCCATGACGATGTACTTGTCTTTGGGGGAACGGCCGGTGTAGATGCCGGTCATGACATTGACTGCGTCGAGCTCGGTGAGCTGACCCTTGTCATATCCGGTAAGCTCCGGCTTCATCTCTTCCTCAAACAGGAATTCAAATGACGGATTGTGGACGATCTCTTTGACGTCCGTGATGCCATACTGGCCCAGATCGATGTTTGCCATTATACGAACCTCTTTCCTTTCAAATGTGATTGACAGTGACTGATTTCAGCGCTTTGAAAAAATGCCTTTTCAACGCCTTTTTTCACGCATGTATTATAGCGAACAGGTCTGTAAAAATCAATATGTGTGTGTTAGTATTATACTGTTCTTGCCACTGACCATTACAGGCTGCGCAGGCCGGAATATGTTCTGTCATCATAAACCAGTTGAATGGAGAGAGTCATGTCCGTACGTGAAAATGTCAGAAAAATGAAAGAAGTTTCCCCTATCGTTGCGTCTGCCGGCGCCGGTATGCGCAATGAAGCGCTGCGTCTGGCGGCGGCTGCGCTGCGGGAACACCAGGAAGAGATCTTCGAGGCAAACCGGGAAGATCTTGCACGCGCGCAGGAGGCGCAGATTGCCCCGGCGGTCATGAAGCGGCTGAAGTTTGACGGACATAAGCTGGCAGACTGCCTTGCCGGAATCGACAGCCTGATCTCCCTGGAGAATCCGACCGGAAAGGTCACACTGCACCGGCAGCTGGACGAAGGTCTGGTCCTGAAGCGCGTGACGGTTCCGATCGGCGTGATCGGAATCATCTTCGAGGCAAGGCCGGACGCGCTTGTACAGATCAGCTGCCTGTGCATTAAGAGCGGCAACTGCGCTGTCCTGAAGGGCGGGAAGGAAACAGCTTCCACAAACAAGGTTCTTTTCGGCCTGATCGAAGACGCTGCCATCAGAGCCGGTCTTCCGAAGGGCTGCCTTCTTCAGGTTTCAGCGCACAGCGAGATCGATGAGCTGCTGACCTGCGACGACTGCGTCGACCTGCTGATTCCCCGCGGATCAAATGCATTTGTCCGCTACATCATGGACCACACAAGAATTCCGGTTATGGGGCACTCGGACGGTATCTGCCATACCTATGTGGACCAGGCCGCCGACTGTGCGCTTGCCATCCCGATCCTGATCGACGCGAAAACGCAGTACACCGCCGCGTGCAATTCGACAGAAACCCTGCTCGTACACAGAGCCATCGCAGACACATTTCTGCCGAAGGCAGCCAGAGAACTGGCGAAGGCCGGCGTGAAGCTGCGCGGCACGATGGAGGTTTCGGAGATTCTCCGCAAGGCTGCTGCCTTGTCCGGCGATACTGCCAAGAGCTGGATTTCCGCCGTCCAGGGTCCGGCAGACGGCTCCGTCTCTGGCAATCCGGTAAACGGCCCCGTTCTGGTTCCCGGAGGTTTCGCTGCCGATGACATCATGGGCGAAGATGACTTCCGCAAGGAGTACCTGGATCTGATCCTTTCCGTCAGGCTGGTCGACAGCGTGGAGGAGGCAGCCGCTCACATCAACCGCTTCGGCTCGCATCACACCGACTGCATCATCACCAAAGACGATGATGCCGCTCAGCGCTTTATGGCGCTGGTCGATTCCGCGAGTGTGTACCGCAACTGCTCCACCCGGTTTGCCGACGGATTCCGGTACGGCTTCGGCGCAGAGGTCGGCATCTCGACCAGCAAGCTTCACGCGCGCGGCCCGGTCGGACTCGATGGGCTCGTGACATACAAATACCTTCTGGAGGGCAGCGGCCAGATCGTTGCAGATTACGCCTCCGGAAAGAAACAGTTCCATTTCCGTAATCTGGAAATCTAAAAATAGCTTATACCGTAATCCGGAAATCTAAAATTAGGACTTGACTGAACAGGCTCACATATCTATAATGGTATGTGGTATGTTTAAACAAGGATTTTCAGGATAATGGGTGGAAAAGAGTATGCCAAAGTCAAAGTTTAAAGCCATATACAAGGAACTGAAGGCGGATATTGAGTCTGAGCGGCTCCCGTACCAGTCACTGATGCCGTCTGAGAATCAGCTGATCATACGGTTTGACTGTTCGCGGAATACGGTAAGGCGTGCGATCGCCATGCTTGCCGAGGAGGGCTATGTACAGCCCATGCACGGCAGAGGCGTCCGCGTCATCTATACGAAGACACAGACCCCGCCTTTCCTGATTGCAGGGATCGAGTCTTTCGGAGAGAGCGCCAGACGCAACAATCTGAAGACGACCACGAAGCTGATCCGTTTTACCGAGCTGACAGCGGATGACCACATCTCGCACCGGACAGGATTCGCAGTGGGAACAGAACTCTATTATGTCCAGAGAGTCCGCTCGCTGGACGGAGATCCATGTGTCTTTGACGTCAACCTCTTCGACAAGAAGCTGGTTCCGGGACTGACGAAGGATATCTGTGTCAAGTCGATCTACAATTACATTGAGAAAGATCTGAACATGAGCATCGTGATGAGCAAGCGTACGATCACTGTCGAGCGCATCACGCAGATCGATGAGGACTGTCTCAACCTGAAGGGGTATGACACGCTGGCGGTGGTAACCGGCCAGACCTTCAACTCCGAAGGTGTCATGTTTGAGTGGACACAGTCCCGCCATCGCCCGGATTATTTCACCTTCCAGACAACCGCGATGCGGCACAAGGAAAAGAAGAAAGCCCCGCAGGAAGACGGCGGAGGCTGGGAAGACGGTATCTGAGTTCTGTAAGATCAGACCAGAATCATTCAACCATAACAGGACGGCATCGGGATCTCGATGCCGTCCTGTTTGTTGTCTGTGTGTTCTATCCTGGATCGAATCTGCTCTGACCCCTGCTTCTGCCCGCACTGTCTCTGTCAGATTCCATTCTCCGGATCCGCCGGCTGTTCTTCATT
>CAMIVF010000183.1 GCA_946401715.1 uncultured Clostridia bacterium
ATGAACAACCCAGGGCTGCGAAAGGGCATGGCAGCGTCTATCTGAATACCGTGTTCCTGCTTCTGATCTTCGGATTTACCGTGGCGAACATCCTGCGCCCGCAGAAGGAGAGAAGCGAAACGGAAAACCGTTCCCTTACCCGGCGGCCGGCGCTGACATGGGACAAGCTGATTTCGGGGGAATTCGCGAAGGAATACGAATCGTATCTCTCAGACCAGTTTATCCTGCGGGATGGCTGGATTACCCTCCGGACCGGGATTGAGCGCGCTGCGCTGAAGCAGGAACTCAGTGACGTGTATTTTGCTTCTGATAATTACCTGATCGAGAAGCATACCGGTGTCTTTGACACGGATACAGCAAAGCAGAACATTATCCGGACCGCATCGTTCTTCGAGTCGCTTGAAGAAAGCTTCGGACCGGAGCATCTGAGCTGCATCGTGGTTCCGAACGCGGTAAAGATCCTCCCGGAGAAGCTGCCTGCGTTCGCGGATCCTTATGATGAAGAAGTGTATCTGGATCAGATCGAGGCAGCGCTTCCGGATGGCATCTGGTTTGATGCACTGGATGTACTGCGCCGTTCTCATTCGGCGGATCCTTCCCGGCAGCTGTATTACAGGACCGATCATCACTGGACGACGGAGGCGGCGTTTGATGTCTTTTCCGCATGGGCCGCGCAGAAAGGCCTGGGAACGACAGACGCAGGGCAGTTTACCGTTCAGACGGTGACGGATTCTTTTGAAGGGACGATCTCGTCAAAGCTTGGGATTGCAGGGAAGGCAGACTCCATCCAAAGGTGGGATCCGGCAGTGCCGTATGACTACTATCTGGTATATAATCAGTCAGACGATATCAGGAATACGATGTACCAGGAATCCTTCCTGGAAACCAAGGACAAGTACGCATACTTCTATGGCGGCAATCAGGGATTGATCGAAACGAAGATGCCGCAGGGCAATACCGGCAGAAGGCTCCTGATCATCAAGGATTCTTACGCACATTGCTTTGCACCGTTTACCTGCGGATTGTTTGATGAGGTGGACCTTGTTGATCCGAGATATTACAACGCCAGTATAAAGGAGCTGATCGCGTCGAAGTCCTATACGGATGTGCTGTTTTTGTTTAATGCGTCAGGGTTTGCCGAAGAGACGGGGCTGGCAAGGCTGGCGGTCTGAAGGAAGCCGGTTCACCTGCGGATCACGGAACTAAGGAGAGGAGAAGCTTATGAGCTGCGCAGACAAAATCTTTATTGATATGTGCAAGGACATCCTGGAGCATGGAACCAGCACGCAGGGGCAGAAGGTCAGGCCGCACTGGCCGGACGGGGCGAGCGCTTATACCATTAAGCGTTTCGGCGTATGCAACCGGTATGACCTGAGAAAAGAATTCCCTGCGCTGACGCTTCGCAAGACTGCGCTGAAGAGCGCGATGGACGAGATCCTCTGGATCTGGCAGCGCAAGTCGAACAACATTCATGACCTGAATTCGCACATCTGGGATGAGTGGGCGGATGAAGACGGAAGCATCGGGAAAGCCTACGGCTATCAGATGCAGGTAAAGCACAGGTATTCGGAAGGTATGTTTGACCAGGTGGACCGGGTGCTCTATGACCTGAAGAACAATCCTTACAGCCGCCGGATCATGACGAATCTGTATGTGCATCAGGATCTGCATGAGATGAATCTGTATCCGTGTGCGTACAGCATGACGTTCAATGTCACCAGGGAGAAGGTCAGCTTCGAGCCTGACAGTCCGGCTGCGCTCGATGTAAGGCCTCAGCCGGATGAGAACGGAGAGTGCCTGGTCCTGAATGCGGTGCTGAACCAGCGCTCCAACGATGTGCTGACAGCGAACAACTGGAACGTGGCGCAGTATGCAATCCTTCTCATGATGATGGCACAGGTGAGCGGCATGGTTCCGGGAGAGCTGGTGCATATGATCGCAGACGCGCATATCTACGACAGGCATGTTCCGCTGGTGCAGGAGCTGATCGCAAGAGAGCCTCTGAAGGCGCCGAAGGTCTGGCTGGATCCGGAGATTACGGACTTCTATGCCTTTACGACACAGAACCTGCATTATGAGAACTATGAGACACATGAGCAGATCCGGGGAATCCCGGTAGCGATCTGAGACAGGATTGCAAAAGTGCGAAACAATCCGTAAACGGCTGATACGGCTTTAGATAGAAGCAGGAGGTATGTATATGCAGATGATCGCAGCGGCGGATGCCAGATGGGGAATCGGGAAAGACGGGAAACTACTCGTATCGATTCCTGCCGATATGAAGTATTTCAAGGCTGTGACAGCCGGGAAGACAGTAATCATGGGAAGGAAGACCCGGGAGAGCCTTCCGGGGAAGAGACCGCTGCCGGGCCGGCGCAATATCATTCTGACCAGGCAGGCGGACTATGCCGCCGAAGGTTTTGAAACAGCTTCGGGAGTAGAGGAGGTTCTGGACCTGATCAAAGATACGGTCCCGGATGACGTGTTCTGCATCGGCGGTGCCGAGATCTACCGTCTGCTTCTTCCGTACTGTGACAAGGCGCTGGTCACAAGGATCGACCATACCTATGACGCAGATGCATTTTTGCCCGATCTGGATGCAGATCCGGCCTGGGAGCTGATACAAAAAAGCGATGAGCAGGTCTTTTTTGACCTGACTTATCATTTTTGCACTTATCAAAACACTGCCGTATAAAACCATTTATCTTGACATCCTGTGTGCTGTTCCCTTTTAATATGATTACAGCGCCAAAAGCCTGACCTCCACGCAAGCTTGCTTGCAGGTGGAGGGAAGGGTGTTGGCGCGCCCCTGCATGAGTGCGTAGTGGTGCGAATGCACCACGAGAGCACGAATGTAGGGAGGATTGTGGAAGCGCGAAGCGCGGAACAATCCGTAATCGACTTTTGGCGGATTGATGAAGCGGCGGAAAACGCGGGAGGAGACGGATCCTGACCGATTGCGTTCCTTCCTGATCAGGTAAAGGAGGCTGTTTTGATCTACACAGTTACTTTCAGTCCGACTCTTGATTATGTTGTCAGTGTTGACGGTTTCCGTACAGGTATTATTAACCGTACCACTTCGGAACAGGTATATCCGGGCGGCAAAGGAGTCAATGTATCCATTGCCCTGAAGAATTTTGGCTTCGAGAATACAGCTCTGGGGTTCACGGCGGGCTTTACAGGCGCGGAGATCAAGCGTCTGCTCCACGGAATCGGTGTACAGAATAACTTCATCAATGTGGAGAAGGGCATGAGCCGTATCAACATGAAGATTGTGTCTGATACGGAGACTGCGATCAACGGACAGGGCCCGCAGATCACCAGTGAAGACATCGGGATTCTGTATGCCAGGCTGCGCTGCCTGGTCGACGGTGATTATCTGGTTCTGGCGGGACATATTCCGGACTTCCTTCCGCCTGATATGTATGAGCAGGTGCTTCAGTTTCTGCGGGGAAGAAACCTGAATGTTGTGGTGGACGCGGAGAAGCAGCTGCTGACAGGGACGCTCAAGTATCATCCTTGGCTGATCAAGCCGAACCGGGATGAGCTGGGGGATATCTTCGGCGTGAAGATCGAGGGCCGTGAGGAAGCGCTGCCGTATGCGCGCAGGCTCCAGGAGATGGGGGCCAGAAATGTGCTTGTGAGCATGGGCGGCGACGGTGCGGTGCTTCTGGCGGAAGACGGAACTGTCTACAGCTCGGATGCGCTGAAGGGAGTCGTTGTGAGTACGGTCGGTGCAGGGGATTCCATGGTCGCCGGATTCATTGCCGGATATCTGAGATCTTCCGGGGATTATGAGACAGCGTTCAAACAGGGAATGTGTGCCGGTGCGGCGAGCTCATTCAGCCTTGTGATTCCGGATGCCCGTCAGGTGGAACGAATGATGCGGACTTCGCGTTTTGAGATAGATGTAGATCATATATGAGCAGAATACCGTCAGCACACGCTGAAGGCGTGATCAGACAGCGATTGGAGCTGTGAAAGGTGGTGAAGCAGATGAATATAGGATTTCTCGCAGCAAGCAGCAGG
>CAMIVF010000184.1 GCA_946401715.1 uncultured Clostridia bacterium
TGAATTCGTCACATCCACCGTGAAATCCTTCAGGTTCCGGTTATTGACCCCGATCATCCTGGCGCCGGCGTCCGCAGCCATACGGATCTCCTCACTGTCATGAGCCTCCACAAGAGACGACAGCCCCAGAGAATCGGCGATCCTGATATACGAAGAGAGCGTATCCTCGTCCAGGATCGAGCAGATCAGAAGAACAGCCGACGCTCCCAGCACCTTCGCTTCATAGATCATATATTCATCCACCGTAAAATCCTTCCGGATACACGGCGTGCTGACCTCCTGCGTAATCCTCCGCAGGAACTCACCCTCTCCCTTGAACCACTTCGGCTCCGTCAGCACAGAGATGCACTCCGCCCCGGCCGCCTCATACTCCCTCGCAATCTCCAGGTACGGGAATTTGAACAAGTGCCTGTCACTGGTGCAATCACTCGTGCAAGTATCGCCTGGCGCGGGTGTCCAGATCTGGCCTTTGGATGGGGAGGCCTGCTTGATCTCGCAGATGAAGCTGATATCCGGACCAGACAAGGCTTTTTCAAACCTGAACGGGCTGGTATCTTCTGCAGCCAGGCGCTCGGCTTCTTCCCGCATCTGCTGAAGCGGGATATTTTTCTTAGCTTCTTCTGTCCGGATTCTGGCGTAGTCTGCCAGTTTCTGTAATATGTCAGCCATTGGACACCTCTATCATCTCTTTGATCTTCTCCAGTGCTTTGCCGCTGTCGATCAGTTCTGCCGCCAGCCTGACGCCATCTTTCATGCTTTCTGCCTTGCCGGCTATGAACAGACCTGCGCCTGCGTTCATCAGTACGATGTCTCGTTTTGCCCCTGTAATCTTTCCGGCAAGGATATCTCTTGTGGTCTGCGCATTTTCCTCCGGAGTGCCGCCCACGATCTCTTCTCTGGAAGCTGTCTTAAGACCAAAATCTTCAGGCCGGATGGTCAGGTCTCTGTAATATCCGTCTCTGAACTCGCAGATCTTAGTCGGTGCGCTGACGGATATCTCGTCCAGATGGTCTGTTCCGTAGACCACCATGCCCCTCCTGACCCCGAGACTCATGAGAACCTGCGCCAGCGGATTGACCAGTCTCTCGTCATACACGCCCAGCAGCATGTATTCCGGGTAAGAAGGATTGGTCAGCGGACCCAGGATGTTGAAGACGGTCCGTATGCCAAGCTCTCTTCTGATCGGGCCTACATATTTCATCGAAGAATGGTATTTCTGGGCGAAAATGAAGCAGAATCCGACTTTTTCAAGAAGTTCGCGGCATTTATCCGGATCCTGCTGGATGTTGATCCCGAGCGCCTCGAGGCAGTCGGCTGTTCCTGACAGGGAGGAAGCCGCGCGGTTGCCGTGTTTTGCTATCTTGATCCCGGCGGCTGCCAGTATGAAAGCTGTAGTAGTGGAAATGTTAAAGCTGTGGGCGTTGTCCCCGCCTGTCCCTACGATCTCCATAACTTCCATCCCGGGATGCTCCAGCCGGGTCGCCTTCTCTCTCATCGCCGTCGCGCATCCGGAGATCTCATCGATCGTCTCGGAGCCGGTGGATTTGGTTGAGAGCCCTGCCAGAAACGCAGCGTTCTGTGTGGCGGTAGTCTCCCCGCTCATGATCTCTGTCATCACAGTGTATGCTTCGTCATAAGTCAGATCCTGTTTGTCAACGATTTTCACAATTGCCTCTTTAATCATAATGTTCCTCCTCATTTACTGCTTATCTTTACAAAATTCTCCAGAATCCTGTTTCCGTGCGGCGTCAGGATCGATTCCGGATGAAACTGGATCCCGTATACTTTATATTCAGTGTGACTTACCGCCATGATCTCCCCGTCCCCCGTCCTGGCAGTCACCTTCAGGCATGAGGGCATTGTTTCCTCTGCTGCTGCAAGAGAATGGTATCTGCCAACCATCTCCTTACTTTCCAGTCCTTCAAATAAACTGCATCCGGTGTCGATGCTGCATTCAGACTGCTTGCCGTGCATCAGTTCCTTCGCGTAACCGACCGTGGCGCCGTAAGCGGTGCAGATACTCTGGTGCCCGAGGCAGACTCCCATGACAGGGTATTTGCTGCCTAGTTCCTTCACCACATCGATACAGATTCCTGCGTCCTCCGGCCGTCCGGGGCCCGGTGACAGGATGATCCCTCCCGGGCCAAGAGCGTCGATCTGTTCTATACTCATCTCGTCATTCCTGATCACCATGATGTCCGGGCTGATGGCACCGACCATCTGATACAGGTTGTAGGAAAAGCTGTCATAATTATCGATTAGCAGGATCATAAGATTTCCTCCTGAGCCATCTCCAGCGATACGATCACTGCCCTGGCTTTATTCATGCACTCCTGATATTCTGTGCGCGGCACGGAGTCTGCAACAATCCCCGCACCGCTCCGGACAAAGACCTTGCCCCGCTTTTTATATGCAATCCGGATGGCGATACACAGATCCAGGTTGCCGGTCAGACTCAGATATCCGATCGCACCTCCATAGATGCCGCGCTTGTTATTTTCCAGGTCATTGATGATCTGGGCTGCCCGGATCTTCGGGGCCCCGGACAGGGTTCCGGCAGGAAGGATCGAAGCTACGGCGTCCAGCGCGTCCCTGTCTTCCCGAATCTGCCCGCGCACAGTGGATCCGATATGCATCACATGAGAATAACGCTCGATCTGATACGCCTTCTCCACCACCACGGATCCAAACTGCGACACCTTTCCAATGTCATTGCGGCCCAGATCCACAAGCATGCTGTGCTCCGCAAGTTCTTTGGGATCTGCCAGCAGTTCCTTCTCCAGTTCTTCATCCTCCTGAGGCGTCTTTCCCCTTGGTCTTGTCCCTGCCAGCGGAAATGTATGCAGCACTCCGTCTTCCAGTTTGACGAGCGTCTCCGGGGAAGCGCCCGCAACCTCCATATCTGAACTTGAAAAATAAAACATGTACGGGGAAGGATTCACGGTCCTGAGCACCCGGTACGTATTCAGCAGGCTTCCTTCATAATCGGCTTCCAGCCGGTTGGACAGCACCACCTGGAAGATATCGCCTTCGAAAATGTGCCGTTTTGCTTTTTCGACCATGGCGCAGTACTGTTCTTCCGAAAACAACGCCTTTACCTCTGAAGTCATCTTCCCCGGCACAATGTCCGCCATCGCTCCGTTTCGGATCAGGTCCGCCATATGCTGCAGCTCCAGGGCAGCCCTGTTGTACTGAGACGCAAACTCCTGCCCGGAGGGCGTATCCGGCAGCTTCATGTTTGCGATCAGAATCAGCTTCTGCCGGTAATTGTCAAAGCAGATGACCTTGTCGAACAGCATCAGGTCCACATCCTTGAACCCTTCCGAATCCTCAGCGTCCAAGTGGAGCGTCGGCTCCGGATACTTCAGGTAATCATAGGAAAAATAACCGACAAGACCTCCTGTAAAGGACGGAAGGTTGTCCACCTTCGGACTGCTGTGCTCCGCGAGCACCTGGCGGATATATTTTCCCGGATCATCCGTCTGTATCTCCAGCGCTCCCACTCGAAGATTTCCGTCCTGGCAGGTGATCTCCAGCTTCGGGTCATATCCCAGAAATGTATATCGTCCCCAGTTCTCATGCCCTGACACAGACTCCAGCATATACACATGGCCGGATACATTCTGCAATACACGCAGCACTTCGATGGGAGTACGCATGTCTGACAGAATCTCCACACTCAAAGGATACGTCCTGTATTTCCCGATATACGGCCGGATCACATCCGGCGAAGGACAGATCTTCATGTTATCTCCTTTCCTAAGTGACTTTAGTTTTGTGCGAGCCACGGCACCTCGCGACGATGTGGCTTCATTTCTCTACGAGCCACGGCACCTCGCGACATTGTCGCTCGGTCGCGGCTGTCGCCGCATATGTTCAAAGGTTCCACGCCCCTTATGCAGGCAAGCCTGCATCGGGTCTTTGAACCTTGAACATCCGTGGCTCGTAGCAGACGCAAAAAGTCCCTGGCAGAGAACCGGATTCTCT
>CAMIVF010000185.1 GCA_946401715.1 uncultured Clostridia bacterium
GGGAAGTATTCCTTCCAGTGACGGATCAGAGACGGCGGAACCGGCTGTGCGCCGATGTGCATGAGTCTCCACTGGTCCAGCTTGTAATCGGAGAGCTTCAGGTCTCCTCTGTCAAGCGCATCCAGAATATCCTGTGCCCACGGAACCAGCAGCCATACGATCGTGCACTGCTCGTCTGAGACTGCCTTCAGGATGATCTCGGGCTTGGTACCCTTCAGGAGCACCGCTTTGCTGCAGGTCCACAGAGATCCCATCCAGTGGAACTTCGCGCCGGTATGGTACAGGGGCGGAATGCACAGGAAACAATCGTCCTTTCCGGTGTGGTGGTGGACCGCTTCCATTTCCGCTGCCTGATACAGTGACAGATGCTTGTGCAGAATTGCCTTCGGAAAGCCTGTGGTTCCGGAAGAGAAATAGATGGCGCCGTCATCGTCATTGGACAACGGAATTTCCGGTGACGTACTCGGGTAATCGGACACGAGTTCCCAGTAGCTCTCGGCAAAGGCCGGGCAGCCGTCTCCGACATAGAACAGCAGTCGGCCCATTTCGATCCCGTCCACATTCATCTGCAGACGTGTGATGAATTCCGGTCCGAAAAACAGGACACTGACATCCGCTAGGTTCAGGCAGTAAGAGATCTCATTCGAGGTATACCGGAAATTAAACGGCACCGCGACTGCCCCGGTTTTCAGAATACCGAAATAGATCGGCAGCCATTCCAGGCAGTTGAACATCAGGATCGCGACTTTGTCGCCCTTCTTGATACCGCGGTCGATCAGCATATTCGCAACCCGGTTTGCCTTCTCGTCGAAGGTCTGCCAGGTGATCTGTCTCCGGTACGGATGCGGAACGGTCTGCTGGACCAGGTCAAATTCCTTGAAGGACAGCTTGCGCGGATCCTCCATCGTCGGGTTGAGTTCGATCAGCGCGACCTCATCTCCATGTTCTCTCGCATTTCTCTCAAGCAATTCTGTTACAGGCATGATGTTTTCTTTCCTCTCATGAATTTATTGTTGATAAGTCACAACCCTTTCTCCTCTCTCAGCAGTCAAAGGGTTTCTGAGCGAAGACTTTTGGGGGTCAGAGCGAAGAAACCCTTTGGTTGCTGAGAGAGAGGTCAAGTCATAATGTGACTGCCATCATCCGTTTATTGATAGAACGCCGCCAGCTTCGCGAAGGCGTCCAGCGAGCGCTCCGCGCGCTCGGTCGGCACGCAGTAGCTGATGCGGGTGTGGCCCGGGCAGCCGAATCCGGTTCCGGGGACGATCAGCAGATTAAAATCCTTTGCCTTCTCGCAGAAAGCAATGTCATCCTCAATCAGTGTACGCGGGAACATGTAGAAAGTTCCCTGCGGCTCGACTACGGTGAATCCGATCTCGCGAAGCCCCTTCACCAGGATGTCTTTGTTCTTCTCATAGACGGAGACATCACTGGTCTCGTCTGCGCACTGCGCACAGACTCTCTGGAACAGGCTGGGCGCGCTCACATAGCCGAGGAATCTGCCGGCGCCAGCCACCGCCGCGTACACCGTCTCTTTCTCTTCCATGTCTTCTGCGACCTGCACATAGCCCATACGCTCTCCGGGAAGGGACAGGGACTTGGACCAGGAATAGCAGACCAGCGTATTCGGATAGAACTTCGGCACATAGGGTACCTTTACACCGGAAAATGCTATCTCGCGGTAAGGTTCGTCCGTGATCAGATAGATCACATGGCCGAACGCTGCGCTCTTATCCTTGAGCACCTGGGCAAGACGCCGGACGGTTTCCTCTGAATACACCGCTCCGGACGGATTGTTCGGGGAGTTGACGATGACCGCCTTCGTATTCGGGCTGAGCGCCTCTTCAAATCGATCAAAATCAATCTGAAACGCCTCGACGTCTGCCGGTATGAGTTTCATGACGCCGCCTGCGCCTTCAATAAACACCTTGTATTCCGGGAAGAACGGCGCAAACACGATCACTTCCTCTCCCGGATTCAGCAGGCCGTTCAGACAGCAGCACAGCGCACCTGCCGCACCGGTCGACATGTACAGGCTGTCAGCCTGAGCCGGGTAATCAAACCTTTTCTGGATGGACTGCGCAACCTTCTCTCTTACCTTCGCGTCTCCCTGTGCGCTGGTGTAGCTGTGAATCAGAACCGGATCCATTTCCTGCAGAAGCCGGACGGCTGTCTCATTGACCGTCTCCGGCGCCGGAACCGACGGATTGCCGATGGAGAAATCAAACACATTCTCCGCGCCGACCTCCGCGATCCGCTTTTTCCCGAACTCAAAGAGTTCTCTGATGACTGAACGCTGTGTGCCGAGCCCCAGCGCTGTTTTGTTGACATTTGCCATTTCTTACTTCCTTCTTTCTGGTGATACCGTATCTCTCAATCAGATGCCCCGCCCTGCCGGGCAATGGGCTGCAATGCGCTCCTGGCTGCAGGCTTTTTCCAAAGATCATCCCCGTCCGAGCGCAAATGCCTTCAGATTCACTTCCCGGAATTTTTCCGGGACCAGGGCTTCAATTGCCTGCTGCCACTTTTCCGCAGGGATGTCAAAGTACTTTGACAGCCTGCCCATCAGGACGATATTGACCGCTTTTGAGGAACCGGCTTCCTCCGCCAGTGTCAGGCAGTCCATTGCGTCGACCTGCGCGCCCTTTTCCTCCAGCTTTTCGATCAGTTTCTCCGGATACGTACATGCGCCGGTGATCACAGGCATCGGATCGATCTGCTGGGTGTTGGTCACGATGCGTCCGTCTTCCTTCAGATACGGAAGATATCTGGCCGCTTCCAGCGCCTCGAAGGATACAATATAGTCTGCCTCACCTGTGTCAATGATCGGTGAATAGACCTTGTCCCCAAAGCGTACATATGTCACAACCGATCCGCCTCTCTGGCTCATACCGTGAACCTCCGAGACCTTTACGTCATACCCTTCCTTCAGCAGGAGATACCCCAGAAGCTTGCTGGCCAGCAGGCTTCCCTGTCCTCCGACGCCGACGATCATGATGTTCTTCGTTTCCATATATCAAAGGTTCCCTTTCTGGTCCGTTTTCCATACTTCTTGCGCGCCGGCTGACGCCGGCCTGTATCAGGCTGATTCCACCATGCGCAGACGGCACTCAGCTTCCGCTCACCAGCGCATCAAACTTGCACAGCTGCTGGCACACGCCGCAGCCGATGCACTGGGTACGGTCAATCACAGCCTTCTTCTCTTTCATACTGATGGCAGGACATCCGATCCGCATGCACGACTTACAGCCGACACATTTGTCCGGGTCATTGACCAGCGGTCTGCTGTGAACCACCTTCTGTCCGCCGACTGTCTTGAGCAGCGCACAGGGCCGTCTTGATATGATCACGGAAGGTGCCTCAGCTGCCAGCTCCTGGGTGATGGCCTCATCACACTGCGCAAGGTCATACGGATCCACCACTCTGACCCGATCGATCCCCATCGATCTGACAAGGCTCTCCAGATCGATTCTTCCGGCCGGATCCCCGTGGATATCAAACCCGGTAGCGGGATTCTGCTGATGTCCGGTCATTCCCGTAATGGAATTATCCAGTATGATAACCGTAGAATTGCTGCGGTTGTAAGCAATATCCGCCAGACTCGTCATACCTGAATGCAGGAAGGTGGAATCACCGATCACTGCAACCGTATTCTGCTCGGACTCTTTGCCGCAGGCCTTGTTGAATCCGTGGAGCATGCTGACCGAGGCCCCCATGCAGAGGTTGTTGTCCATCGCGAAAAGAGGCGGCGCTCCTCCGAGCGTATAGCAGCCGATATCGCCCATGACACGCACCTGGTGCTGGTGCAGTGTATAAAACAGCCCTCTGTGCGGACATCCCGCGCACATCACCGGCGGACGCGGCGGAATCTCTTCCTCCAGCGCCGCGGAAGCGGGAACATCCAGGCCCATCACTTCACGCAGAAGATTCTGGCTGT
>CAMIVF010000186.1 GCA_946401715.1 uncultured Clostridia bacterium
CTTCTGCTGATACTGGGCTGCGGTCTCCAGATCGTCGGCGTTAAGTGCGCGCAGCCAGGCACCGCACAATTCGGGGGCGATGTTGGAGAAGCCGCCGATGCAGCCGCTTCCGCCGGCAAGAACGTTGTGCACGAAGTTCTCATCGAAGCCGGAGAAGACTTCGAAGTCGGGGCGCACGGGCTTGACCTCCTTGAGGACTTCTCTTGTGTGGTCCATACCGGAGATGGTATCCTTAATGCCGATGATATTGGGGAATTCCATTGCCAGGCGGCGCACTACGGCCGGGCTGATGCTGTAGCCTGTGCGGTCCGGGAAGTTATACAGATAAATGGGGCCGCCGATCTCCCTGGCCATATAAGAGAAGAAATTGTAAACTTCCTCATCTCCGAAGGAGAAATAATAAGGAGGAACGATCATAACCGCGTCCGCTCCGCCTTTCAGGACCCTGAGGGAGAAGCTGATGATCTCTTCCGGGATCATGCTGGCAGTACCAACAATCAGCGGTACGCGTTTATTGATATGTTCAATAGCAAACTTCGCCATTGTCAGACGCTGCTCAATGGGCTGCGCAAAGAATTCTCCGATACTTCCGCCGATCAGGATACCGCTGATACCGGCATCGATCAGGTCGTCGAACAGCTTTCCCGCACTCTTGGTATCTACTGTTCCGTCCTTATGAAACGGGGTTACTGCAGGGCAGATCCATTTTGCATTCATTATGTCTCCTCCTCTATGCTCCTTTATGCTCCTTTATGCTCCGCTACGCTCCTTTATGCTCCGCTATGCTCCTCAAAGCTCCTTAAAGCTCTCAAAACTTCTAAAGCTTCTAAAGTTCTTTTATGTTCCGTTGTTCCTCTTCAATTATTGTGTACAAATCACCGCTTGTCAAGAAGGAGTCAAGGGGACACATTTTCTGACAAAATCAAGGGATACATTCCCTGACGAAGCATTGTTAGAACTTAAAACAGACTCATCTGCACATACTTCTCCGGCAGCTCCCCCAAATATCTGAAGCAGGTCTCCGGATCCGACATTATACCGTTTTCCTTGCATGTCCTCTGAAAGACAGCCATCAGTTCTTTCGCCCTCGGGCTCGGCAGCTCATAGGCATTGCCATAGCGCTGGATGTATCGCTCCTTCATTCCCGGGAAATGCTTGTCGAGCGCCGCGTAATAGTACTCCCGGTCTCCGTCCCGGAGGGTCAGGCCCATTCCAAAATCGATAATTCCCTTCACGCCTACCCGGACACATTCTTTCAGGATGGAAGTGATATTCTCAGGCGTATCATTGATGAACGGCAGGATCGGGGTGATCCATACAACCGTCGGGATGCCTCGCTCCTGCATCTGCTCCAGAACCTCGATCCTGCGTTTTGTGCTGCATACGTTTGGTTCGAGTATCCCGCATAAATCGTCGTCATAAGTCGTGAGTGTCATCTGCACCACACATTTGGCGGAACGGTTTATCTCGTCCAGGAGGTCGATGTCCTGAAGGATGCGGTCCGATTTTGTCTGGACCGCCGCACCGAACCCATATTTGAGGATGACCTCCAGGCACTTCCTTGTAAGCCTGAGCTGTTCTTCGCAGTGCATGTAAGGATCCGACATGGACCCGGTTCCGATCATGCATTTTTTCCTCTTTGACCGCAGCGCCTTCTCCAGCAGTTCCGGCGCGTTCTGCTTCACTTCGATATCCTCAAAGGGATGCGTAAATTGATAGCATCGGCTCCGGCTGTCGCAATAGATGCAGCCATGGGTGCAGCCGCGATAGACGTTCATTCCATATCGGCCGCCGGCGCCTGTAAGGATCCCTTTCGCATCAACAAAGTGCATCGCATCCCCCTCCAACTGCGGCCTGCGCACCTGGCTTCAGCCGCTCCTTCAGCATGGTATTCCGCTTGCTCACAATCACATTCCGTATGGCATATCCCAACGCCTTTTTCGTTCCGACCAGCACCAGGATGTGCTTCGCCCGCGTAATGCCTGTATAGATCAGGTTCCGCTGCAGCATCACATAATGATTCATCAGGATCGGGATCACTACGATGGGATATTCCGATCCTTGAGACTTGTGGATAGTGGTCGCATACGCCAGAACCAGCTCATCCAGCTCCGTTACATCATAGGCTACAGATCGATGATCATCGAAGCGGACAGTCAGCTCCCTTTCCTCCAGATCCACAGACTCGATCACTCCGATATCCCCATTGAAAACTTCTTTATCGTAATTATTTCGGATCTGCATGACCTTGTCCCGCGTTTTGAACAGGAAGCCTCCGCGCCGCAGACCGGTCTCTCCCGGATTCAGTGCCTGCTGCAAAGCCTGGTTCAGGCTGGCCGCACCCACTACTCCCCGCTGCATAGGCGTCAGCACCTGTATCTGCGAAGGAGGCGTGCGATAATAACGCGACAGCTTGGTCTTGACCAGTTCCGTGATCGTCCGGGCAGCCTCATCCGCCAGAATCGCGCCCTCTTCCGGATTTTGGCCGTTTTTCTCCGCCTGCCGTTCCATATCGATGAAGAAGAAATCGCTCTGTGCGCCGTTGGAGATGTCCGGCATCTTTCCGGCGTTGATCCGATGGGCATTCATGATGATCCGGCTGCTTTGGGCCTGCCGGAAGATCCGCGTCAGGCGGACGACCGGAAAGCAGGCGGAATCGATGATGTCCCGCAGCACATTTCCAGCCCCGACGCTGGGAAGCTGATCAATATCTCCCACCAAAATCAAAGTCATCGTATCGGGTATGGCCTTCAGGAGATGATACATGAGCATGATGTCGATCATGGAGCATTCATCCACGATCAGGACATCCCCGTCCAGTGGGTTGTCTTCATTCTTCTGATATCCTTCCGGCGGTTTGACTTCCAGCAGCCGGTGAATGGTCTTCGCCTCCATTCCCGTTGCTTCACAGAGGCGCTTCGCAGCCCGGCCGGTTGGCGCCGCCAGCAGAATCCTTGCCCCGGCTTCGCGGAACGCCGTGATGATGCCGAGCGTGGTTGTTGTCTTACCGGTTCCGGGACCGCCCGTCAGAACCAGCACCTTGCTCTGAACCGCAGTGAGGATCGCCTGCATCTGAATCTCGTCGTACTGCATGCCGGTCCGACGGCTGATGCGCTCCTCAAGTCCAACAGGATTGACCCGCATACCCTCATGATTGCCGTAGATCACGGCGAGTCTTTTGGCTGTGCCAACTTCCGAATAGTAGAAGGGAGGAAGGTAGATTGCTTTTTCCGTGGTCTGTCCCGGAATCGGCTCAGTGATCACGTCTCCTGCGCGGATCATTTCATCCAGCGTCATAGTAAGATAATTGTCTTCAACGGACAGCAGTTCAGCCCCTGTCTTCAGCAGCATCTCCCGCGTAGCATAGCAGTGGCCATCCTCCGAAAGTTTATTGAGGGTATACAGGATGCCGCTGCGCAGGCGCACATATTTCTCATGTTCAAAGCCCAGCTTTTCTGCGATCGTATCCGCTGTCCGGAATCCGATCCCCCAGATATCATCCGCCAGGCGATAAGGGTTCTCCTTCACCACTTTGATACTGTCATTTCCATAAGTTTTATAGATCTTCGTTGCATGGCTGGTGGAAACGTCATGACTCTGCAGAAAAAGCATGATATTCTTGATCTCTTTCTGCTCCATCCAGCTCTTCCGGATCCTGTCCACACGGACTTTCCCGATGCCGGCTACTTCCAGCAGACGGTCCGGATCCTCCTCAATAATGTTCAGAGTATCCTCGCCGAACTGCTTCACGATCCGCCCGGCGAACTTCGGGCCGACGCCTTTTACCAGACCGCTGCCAAGATACTTTTCAATCCCGTAAACCGTAGCCGGGAGTGTCTCCTCAAAAGTCTCCATGGAAAACTGGCGGCCATATTTGGCATCGATCCTCCAGCTTCCACCCAGGTTCAGGACACTGCCCACAT
>CAMIVF010000187.1 GCA_946401715.1 uncultured Clostridia bacterium
ACGTCCAGTGGACGTCCGTTTAGCGCCGACCGAAGCGGAGCGTAGAAGTTGACCCCAACATCATACTGTTCCTGTACAAAAGCATCTGTCAGAAGATGCCTCCGGGGAAAATGTAAAAGAGGAGCATATCAGATGAGACTGTTATTCATACGGCATGGCGATCCGGATTATGTTCAGGACACACTGACAGAGCGGGGTGTTCAGGAAGCCAGAGCGCTCTCCGGGCTGATCGGGCAGCTTGATGTGGGAGACTGCTATGTGTCACCGCTGGGCCGGGCTGCGAAAACCGCCCGGCTGGCTCTGGAAGGAACCGGGATTGTGCCGGTTGAGCAGGAGTGGCTGCAGGAATTCATGACCGATTATGACGTGAATGGATCCAGCCTGCTGCAGCGTATCTTCCCGGGGCTGGAGCGCATGGGAGAAACGACAGAATTCAACATGGATACCTACCGGTCTCTTGGGACATTGGTAAATCCGGACCTGCGCAGGCGGTTTTCGCCGGATGAGAACGGAGTGCTGCCGGAATACGCGCCGCATGTAGCCTGGGATATGATGCCGGAATACTACACGTCTCATCCTGAGCTCTCTGACCCGCGAGACTGGCGCACCTCCTATATCGCTACGCATGGCGGAAATATGCCGGCTTCGTCTGTCAGCACCTTCCTCGCCTGCTATGATTACGTGATGGAAGCCTTTGACGCCTTCCTTGCGAAGTACGGATACCACCGCCAGGAAGGCGGCCTGTACCGGACGGAGCACGGCACGGAGAAAACCGTGACATTCTTCTGCCATTTCGGAATTACCGCGGTTCTGCTCTCCCGCCTGTGGAACACTTCTCCTTTTCTGCTTTTGCAGAGTCTGTGCATGGCGCCCACTTCCGTGACAGAAGTCGTTACGGAGGAGCGCGCGGAAGGCCGTGCCTACTTCCGTGCACTCCGGATCGGTGACACGTCACACCTTACCATGGCAGGCCTGAAGCCGTCTTTCGCCGCACGGTTCTGCGAAACCTATGACAATATGGATCAGCGGCACTGACAGATTGCTGACCAGGCCGCTGCTGATCATCTGACGAAAAAGGACCGGCAAGCCGGTCCTTTATGATGATTGTCTGCTCACGGCGGATTGATGATTGATCACTCAGTGAATCACCGCAGGATCCATGGAGGAAAGGTCTCTTACCCCCGTGTATGCCATGGCTTTCGCCAACTCGTCCCTCGCCTTCGTCAGATACGAACAGATCCCATGCTCATGATCCTGCTTATATGCGGTCAGAAGCGGCCGTCCGATGCACACGCCTGCAGCGCCGAGTGCCAGTGCCTTATACGCATCCATGCCGGTCTGAATCATGCAGTCAACAAAGATCGGAACTCTCCCGTTCACGAGTGCTGCAATCTCCGGCAGAATCATGACCGGCGGCAGCGCATATCCGATCCGGTTATTGTGATGGGACAGAAGCATTCCCTGCACGCCTGCCTTCAGTACTTCCTTTGCATCATAAAGGCTGAGGACGCCCTTCGCTATGACCGGCAGAGAGGAAGCGCTGCAGATTGCGGCCAGCTCTTCCGTCGTCAGCGCCTTCATCTCATAGTCATCGACAATATCAGGAGATCCATCATCCGCAAAGGGATGGTCAATATCAATTCCGACTGCAAGAAGTGACAGTTTCTGCGCATGCTCAATCTTCCTGTAGATGAGATCGCGGTCGGCATAGGGCTTGATGATTTCAATCAGCCGCACCCCCGTGTCTGCCATCTTCTCGATCTCCGCTTCGTCCGCCATGCCATACCAGCATACGCAGTCTGCAGCCTTCGCTCCTTCCGCGTAAGCTTTCGCCGCGCTTTTGTCGGCGAAGTGGTCGAGGTGGGAAAGTGCCGCCGTCATAATCGGCGATGAAAACTTCTCCCCGTACAGTGTGAACTCTGTCGTCGGATTTACAGCATTCATATATCTTGTCTCAATCAACAGAGAGTCCAGATAGTTCCTTGTGATCGTGTTTGAATTACCGGTATCTGCCATCGCTAAACTCCTTTCTAATGGTTTCCGGCCGTCAGGTTCCCCCTATCATGTTGAGCGCCGTTTATCCAGGAACAGGCGGCTCCCCTCTTTGAGATATAGCATCTTTCCCCCGCTCCCGCAACTGTCCTGCCGCAGTCTGACGGCTCTCCTGTCAACGAATGCTCTTCGGCATAATCAAAACCGCCGGCAGTTTATACCGGCGGTTTGTAATCTTCACAGCATCCTCAGGCTGCGTCCGTTCATATCCTGAATTTCCTGACGCAGCACCACTTTGGGCTGCCTCCCTTTCCTTCGACACAGCGCATCCTGAAATCAGGTCTTCACCCTGTGTTTCCGGTTCGCGCGGCCATATTTGATCATGGACATCAACACAAGAACGACAATTGTGACAATGTACGGCATCATCAGCACCAGGTCAGCCGGAGCATTGCTCAGCTGCAGCTGGTTGGAAACCGCGTCAGCTACGCCGAAGATCAACGCACAGAACATGGCACCGATGGGATGTCCTCCTGCCATGGAGGAAGCGCACAGACCGATATAGCCTCGGCCGGCGACCATGTTTTTTGTGAAGGACGTCAGGTAGCCCATCGACATGAATGCTCCGCCGATTCCACCCAGAATACCGGCGATGGTCCATGCCAGAAAATAAACCTTCGGCACGGAGATACCGACCGACTCTGCCGCGTGAGGATTCTCACCCACCGCACGGATGTGGCAGCCGGTCTTTGACCGGAAGATGAAGATGCTCAGAATAATCGCCACAACAAACGCGCCATAAGTCAGGATGTTCTGTCCCGATATGATCTTCCCGATGACAGGAATCGCGGAGACTCCCGGGATATGGATCTTCGGAAGCGCGAGGGACTTGATCGCAACGGCGGAGTTGGACTTCTCTCCGGTCAAAGCAAACAGCAGGAAGATCGTTCCGCCGGCAGACGCCAGGTTAATGGCAATCTGCGCAAGCATCAGGTCTGCCTTGCCCTTGACTGTCGCGACCCAGATCAGCATTCCCGTCACAGCACCTGCTGCCATCGCGGCAAGGAATCCAACCAGAGCGCTCTTCGTCGCTCCGCTGACGATAACGCCGATCAGCGCACCCCACAGCATCATGGATTCAGCTGCCATATTGAACAGTCCGGCCTTTTCACAGATTGCGGCGGACAGGGCAGCGAAAATAAGCGGAGTCGACAGGCGGAATACCTGGAAACCGAATGAAGTAATCAATCTTACGTTCATGCCTTCTCCTCCTTCTGTGCAAGTGCCTTCCTCGCGGAACGGAAGATCAGTCTGCTCTTGAATCCGCTCAGGAACATCTCAGCTGCGACCAGAACGATGATGATACCCTGGATGATCGAAACGAATTCCGGCGGGATATCTGTTGTTCTGGAAACAATGTCCGCACCGGTTCTGATGTAAGCGATCAGGAATGCGGACAGCGGGACGAATGCCGGGTTCTTTCTTGCAAGAACCGCGATCATCAGTCCGTCAAATCCATATCCGGTCAGGGACGTCCACTGGTAACTCTGGAACATGCCGACGACCTGGACGGTACCGCCGATGCCGGCAAACGCACCGCCGATGACCTGCGCCAGAATGATCGTAGCCATAACCGGCATGCCGATATACTTTGCAAACGTCGGATTCATACCGACGACACGCATCCTGTAGCCAAAGGACATCTTGTAGAACAGGATCGCCGCGAAAATCACGCATATGACCGCGATCAGGAATCCGAAGTGCACGGATGTTCCGGGAATCATGTTCGAAAGCTTCAGATCCTTGGTCCACTTGTAAGATGCCGTAATCGAGGATCCCGGGTCCTTGATCTGGTACTTCAGGATATAGCTGGTCAGATACAGCAGGATGTAGTTCATCATCAGGGAGACAACGCACACATC
>CAMIVF010000188.1 GCA_946401715.1 uncultured Clostridia bacterium
CAGTGGCACCGGCAGAAGATATCACGGACGAGCAGTTCGGCAACGAGATGAACATCGACCTGTTCGGTTCCTTCCGTGTTGCACGTGCTGTCGCGAAGAAGGCAATGATCGGCGCGAAGTACGGCCGCATCATCAATATTGCTTCCATGTACGGCCTGGTCGGCAACAAGATCGCCGGCTCCGCGCCTTATCACGCAGCCAAGGGCGGCGTCGTGAACATGACCCGCGCGCTTGCGGCGGAATGGGGCAAGTACAACATCACCGTCAATTCCATCTGCCCGGGTTATTTCTACACAGATCTGACCCGCGACACGCTGAACAGTGATTTCTTCCAGCAGAACGCGAAGACGATGATTCCGGAAGAGCGCTACGGCGAGACGGGAGAACTGGACTCTGCCGCGATCTTCCTTGCATCTCCCAGCTCCAGCTATGTCACCGGCGTGAATCTTCCGGTGGACGGCGGCTATACGGCGATGTAAGACTGAAGCAGATTCATATTTCAGGAGCGCAGCCTGCGTTCCTGCCGCGGTGCCATGTGCCAGATACGCATGACGCCGGAACGGGACAGGGAATTTCGTTTCCCTGTCCCGTTTTTGCGCAGTCATGGCAAGGATATGCGGACCGGCTTCCGTCAGAACATTACATACTTGAACAATTGCACACAATCGTATATAATGAACACAAATGAACACAATAAAGACAGCAGATGGAAAGGAGGGGATGCAGGATGGCCGGTACCATGCAGGAGATTGCTGAGATCACAGGTGTTTCCAGGGGAACCGTTGACCGTGTCCTGAATCACCGCGGAAAGGTCCGGGAGGAGGTCGCGCAGCACGTGCGCGAGGCCGCCAGGCAGGTTGGATATCTGACCAAGACAGAGCGGAAAGAAGAGCGTGCCAGGAAGTATCTGGCTACTCAGCCTGTCGTGCGGAAGATCGGTGTGGTGACGCAGCTGTCCGGTGCTTCTTTTATGCTGTCCATCAGGCAGGGATATGAGGAAGCGGCACTGGAGGTCAGAGATTACGGGATCGAAGTGATCATACGGGAGTGCCCTGATGTGGACGAAGCACAGCAATGCACGGCGATCGACGAACTGGTGGAACTGGGCATTGATGCCCTGGCGATCATGCCGGTTGAGTGTGACGGTGTCAGGGAGAAGCTTCTGTATCTGATTCAGGAAAAGCAGATGCCGGTGATTGCATTTAACACAGATATTGTAGGCGTGAAGCATCTTGCGTTTATCGGCATGGACAACCAGCTGGGAGGCAGGGCTGCCGCAGGGCTGCTGGGAACTCTGATGCGGGGAACCGGAAGCGTACTTGGGGTGATCGGCGCTTTCTCCAACAGCACGAACCTTGGACGCGTAAACGGGTTTTCCGAAGAGTTGGTAAAGAGCTTTCCGGGGATTACGCTGACCGGGATTATTCCGAGCATGTACCTGCAGGAGAATGTCACGGCAATCATACGCAGCAGTATCCTCCAGAATCCGCAGCTGGGCGGGATTCTGGTGGTCTCCAATGGTCAGCTTGGCATCCGGGATGCGCTGCAGGATGAGGAGGTAAAAAAGGCGCTTTCCCAAAGAGAGGATCAGGGAAGACCATATATCGTCATCTATGATTTTACGCCGAAGAACCGCATGCTGCTGGAAGAAGGCGTTGTTGATTTTGTGATAGACCAGAACGGATATGACCAGGGGTACCGGTCAGTCATGACGCTGGCAGGCTTCCTGCAGGGAGGCCGCAGACCGCGGGAGGAGTATATTTATACAGATATTACAGTAAGAACAAAGTATACGTTCCGGCCGACGTCGGAATAACAGGGAGGCCGGCAGCGGAGCCTGACCGGTTGCAGGCGCGGCGGGTCTGCCGGCAGCAGGCCTGAACCTTAATCATGAAGTGCCAAAGAGGCGGGGAAGAGATTCCCCGCCTCTTTTGGTCTGCCGTGAAGCAGATCGTAAAGTAAATATACACAAAAAACAGCAGGCGGATTTGGGTACATTTTACAATTCTGAATCACTTTGGACAAAACAGGTTGCATCCATCAAAAGAGTGTGCTATTTAAGTATTAGCACACTAAATGTTACAAATAAGCACAAACAATGTTCAATAGTGTGCATCAGGCAAAAGCTTCATACAGCCATGCAGAATAACACAGAAACGAATGATGCATAGAAAGATACGTAAGTAGAAAGAAGCCGGCTGTAAAGGAGGAAGGTTCATGAAGATTGCATTTGATGTAGATGTTCTGGCAAAGCAGATGAGCATCCCGGAGATGGTACATAAGGTAGCGGACTGGGGATACCGCTACATTGAACAGTCCCCGCACCCGAGGATCAACCCGTTCTATAAGCACCCGCTGTTTTCAAAGGAGTGTGAGCAGGAATACCGGCAGGCACTGAAGGAAACCGGCGTAGAGATCTCTTCGTTTATCGTCGTTTATCGCTGGTCAGGCCCGACGGAGGAACAGAGGCAGCATGCGGTGGCGAACTGGAAGCGGATGATTGAGATCGCGGTTGACATGGGGGTACCGGTCATCAACACAGAGTTTTCCGGTGATCCGAACCAGCAGGAGATCTGCAACGGCATGTTCTTCCGCTCCATGGAGGAGCTGCTTCCGATCATCGAGAAAGAAGGGCTGCGCGTGGAGGTTCAGTCTCACCCGTATGACTTCTGTGAACTCAATGATGAAGCCTGTGACATCGTGAAGTCCTTCCGTTCGAAGCACCTTGGGTATGTATACAGTGCATCGCATGGCTTCTTCTATGATCAGGGGAAGGGAGATGTCAGGCACATGCTGAGATACGCGGGTGATGAACTGACGCATGTGCTTTTCGCGGACACCTGGAACCAGACGAAGGACTGCAGGTACATTCTGAATCCGCCGTGGCTGAATCAAAGGGGCAGAGCGGACGTGACGATTCACCAGCACACAGCCATGGGCGAAGGCGAGGTGGACTTTGACGGAATCTTTGAAACACTTCGTGAGATGGACTTCGCGAAGAAGCAGCTGAGAGCAGACGCGCCGAAGGCCGGAGGAGACAGCATCGCCTGTGTATCGTACTTTGGCTTCCCGGAGAAGATGGACAAACAGGCGCCTGAGGCCAGAGAGCGGATCGAAAAGGAACTTCTTGGTTAAGGGAAAGGGAGTTGACATGGAATACATTCTGGACATGCAGAACATCAGTAAGACCTTTCCGGGTGTCAAGGCACTCGACGGGGTACAGCTGCAGGTTCGTCCCGGCGAGGTTCACGCGCTGATGGGAGAGAACGGTGCCGGCAAATCCACCCTGATGAAGATCCTGATGGGCATCTACACCATGGATGACGGCGGAGAGATTACTTTCAACGGAAAACCCTATGTGGTCCACAACCCGAAAGAGGCGATGGATACCGGAATCGCCATGATTCATCAGGAACTGAACCCGATTCTGGATATGACAGTCTATGAGAATATTTTCGTCGGACGTGAGATCCGGAAGCACGGGATTGTGGACAAGAAGGCAGAGATCGAGGAATCAAAGAAGCTGATCGCGGAATGCGGCCTGCATGTCTCTCCCCTGGAAACACTGAGACACCTGACCGTGGCCCAGTGCCAGCTGATCGAGATCATCAAGGCCATATCCGTCAACGCGAAGGTCATCATCATGGACGAGCCGACCGCGGCGATCACGGACAGAGAGGTGGAGCTGCTGTTCGGCCATATCAGAAGGCTGAAGGAAAAGGGAGTTGCGATCATCTACATCTCCCATCGTATGGATGAGATCTTTTCCATCTGTGACAGCGTCACGGTTTACCGGGACGGAAAATATGTCGGCAGGGGAACCACGAAAGAGCTGGACGAGAATGCACTGAT
>CAMIVF010000189.1 GCA_946401715.1 uncultured Clostridia bacterium
GTGCATCGCGCACTTCCATAGAGCTGTTGCCGCGCATCATGTTCCAGAAGGCTTCGCCATACTCGGCGGTGGCGGTGGGACGGACGTTGGCTTTGCGGCCGGACTTGGGATCTGCGTGCACAGGAGCAGAGGTCGCCGCGGACAGCTTGGCGTCCATCTCCATCTGGTCCTCCAGACGCTGGATCTCGTCGCCCAGGGCCTTCACATCAGAGGCCATCTTGTTGTACTGTTCCACGGCAGAGGCTTCTACCAGGCCGTTGGCATCACGGTGCTCTTCCAGAAACGCCTTGGTCTGCTCCCACAGGGTATTGCGCTTATTGCGAAGTTCGATGATCTTACTCATGATCGTTTTTCCTCCATAAAAAATATTGCCGGAGTCCTCAACGGAGGAACTCCAGCTGGTTTATAAGGATCTGATAGGGCACGGCCCCATCTGCGGTCTTACCGTCCATGCCGATCGTGGGCACAGCCGGTTCAGGTGCCAGAGGCTCTTCTCCGGCAGTATCACTTACACGGAGCCTGTTCAGGATCGCCTGATCCATCAGCCTGCCGGAATACATCTGCGCCGTGACAGCCACAGGCTCAGCATCTTCTTCTGGCTCTCCTTCCGGCTCAGGTTCTTTCCCGTCAAAGAGAACCTCATCGGCAAAGCCCAGCTCCACAGCCTTTTTCGCGTTCATCCAGGTCTCGTTGCTCATCAGCTCCGCGATCTTGTTATGACGCAGGCCGGTCTTGGCGCTGTAGGCGTTGATAATGCTCTCTTTCACTTCATTCAGCGTTTCGATCGCTTTTTCCATGTCCTTCGTGTTGCCCATAGCGATGGTGGAAGGATCATGGATCATCAGAAGCGCTGTCGGAGACATCAGCACCTTGCTGCCCGCCATCGCGATCACCGATGCCGCGGATGCTGCAATGGACGCGATCTTCACAGTGACCGCACCCTTGTATTCCTTCAGCATGGTATAGATCTCGGCGGCAGCAAACACGTTGCCTCCCGGCGAATTGATCCAGACCGTGACGTCGCCTTCCTCGGCTTCCAGTTCATCGCGGAAATCCTGCGGCGTAATCTCCGTGCCCCAGAAGCTCTCGTTATCGATCGGGCCTTCCAGCCGGAGTACCCGGCCTCCGCCGTCGTCACGAATCCAGTTCCAGAACTTATTCATATCGTTCTCCTATCCGGTAAGTCCACGATCTGTGAAATTACCCATCATTTCATTGGTTTTTGCAAACTCCCCAAAACAAGAAAGAGCATACTTGTCGTATGCCCTCGCAGCTGCCTCTCTGGTATCAAAAGAGCCAATGTGAATGTGCCTGCCGTCCGCAGTGATCTCGGCACGCCACTTGTTTCTGTCACTGGCCCAATACACACCTTTGAGTCCGCACTTGTTATTCTTTTGGGTTTGGATGTTCCGCGCGTTCCCGGCATAATCCGTGAGACGCATGTTCCTTCTGCGGCAGTTGTTCTTGTTCCCGTCAATATGATCGACCAGCATTCCCGCTGGCGGATTCATAATCAGCCGGTGCAGCGTGATATGACTGTTCCGTTTCCCGCAGGAGGCAGAGAAGTAACCCTCTCTGGTTTTCACCCAGCGGTATCTGCTGACCACAGGGTAATCCTGTATATCGATCAGAAAAGAATTCCCATTCGGAAGCAGGCACTCTGCATAGCCGGGATAAAAGCAATAATGCCCGTAATTGCACGCGCCACAGGTGAGCCGTCCCTTTAGCAGGTCCGAGGCTGGAAGGTCAACTTCCCGGCCGCAGGAGCACCGGCAATGCCATGTGGAACCGCCGTTTGCACATTTCCTGTACAGCCGCGCGACAGTCAGCTCTCCGAATTGGCAGCCGGTCAGGTCTTGAAAGTCACCCATCGCCGTCACCTCTTCTTTGGCTGCTGCTCTGTCGGAATCCGGTCCTTCCCTGCATCCTGCAGCTTGACATAGCCGCCGTTCAGGTAATAGTCATCGCCGCCCTTTTCAGGCGGGATCAGGTCCAGATTCTCCAGACGCCTGCAGTCATTGGGAGAAAGAAAGCCGTTGCTGATGCCGGTTGCATAGCCCTGCATACGGGATGCGTAGTCGCCGCGGAGCAGGCCGTCCACATTGAACTTCGGGAAATACGTGTCCTGCTCGGCTTCCAGCAGAAGGTCTTTCATGATCGCCTGCTCGAACCGGACCAGCCACGGTGTCAGCGTATGGACCACAAAGTCGATGCTCTGATGCTCGATGTTCGAAAATGTGGCGTGCTCCAAATCCTGCACCATATGGGGAGGCACTCGGAAGATCCTGCAGATCTCGTTCACGCCGAATTGACGTGTGGACAGGAACTGGCTGTCTTCCGGCGGCAGGGAGATTGCTTTATACTGCATTCCCTCCTCCAGCACAGCAACCTTATGCGCGTTGCCGGGACCGCCGTATACTTGTGACCAGTTTTCCCGGATACGTTCCGGATTCTTCAGGACGCCGGGGTGCTCCAGCACGCCGGACGGCTGTGCACCGTTTTTGAAAAAGGCACTGCCGTATTTCTCGACTGCGATCGTGGTGCCGAGCGAATTCTTCATCATGGCAATCGGCGAGAAGCCGACCAGCCCGTTAAAGCCTAGCCCTGGCACATGAAAAATCTCGTCGCGCCGGAACAAGATGTCCTTGTTCTGCTCACCGGGGACCTCATCCGTATAGGCGTGATAGATGTAGTAGATATCGCCCTTTTCATTACGGTCCACCTCTACGTTCTCCGGCAGCAGCGGGTACAGACCGAGGATGGTATTCTTTCCATCTCTCACGATCTGTGCATACGCATTTCCGTATAGCAGCAGGTGGGTCATTAGGGTCTCCCGGAAGGAGAAACTCGTCATCTCGGGATTCGGCTGGCGGTACAGGAGCTTATACAGTGGATGGTCCACAGCACGCTCTTTGCCGTTCCCGGTTTTATCCGAGTATTTGAACAGGTGCAGCGGAAGCCCAGCGATCGTCTCCGCAAGGAGCCGTACACAGGCGTAGACTGTTGCGATCTGCATGGCAGATTTCTCATCCACCCGCTCCCCTGCATCAGACTTGCCGAAAATAAAGGTCTGGCCGGAATCGCGGACATTATCCTGTATCTCCGGTGCCTTGGGAGCATCCCTCGGTCTGGGATGCGGCGTTGTCGCCATAAAGCTGTCGAAGAACCCCATTGTATTCCCCCTTAAAAAACACACAGGCCGCGTTCATCGTAAACGCTGCCCGGATTCTGATTGAGGATCGCACGGCCCATCGCCATAATCAGGGCAACGATGCCGTCGATCTTCTCTATGGATTTTGCTTTTGTCGGCTTGATATTCCCTGCCGGGTCCTGGTCGACCACGACATTCGATGCCATCCAGCGCAGGACCGGATTGCCGCCGTGGATCAGCTTTCCTTCCAGCATGATCTTATAGAACTCTTTGCTGGCCGGAGACATGTCCTTGTAGCCCTGCCCGAAAGGAACCATCGTCAGGCCCTCGTCGATCAGGTTTTGCACCAGCATTGTTGCGTTCCATCGGTCGTAGGCGATCTCCAGCACATGGTACTTTTCACAGGTCTCCTCAATAAACGCCTGCAGGAAGCGATAGTCTACGACGTTGCCCTCTGTCGTGATCAGGTACCCGTTCGCGACCCATGTGTCATAAAGCACATGATCCCGCGCCACTCGCTGAGGGAGGGTGTCCTCCGGCAGGAAGAAGTACGGGACCACGATGTATTTTTCTGTATCGTCCCGCGGCGGGAACAGCAGCACAAAGGCTGTCAGGTCGGAGGTGCTGGAGAGGTCGAGCCCTGCATAGCAGTCTCTCCCC
>CAMIVF010000190.1 GCA_946401715.1 uncultured Clostridia bacterium
AGATCCTTAGTCTAGCTCGTCTGCCAGTTCCGACACTTCCGCGAACGAAATGTATCTTACCAAAACAGATCGATTATGTCAACCGATATTGTGTGTTTTTCAAAATTTTCAGATCACAAATCTGCCGGACTTCGAGAATGTGTCAGGAAGCTGATCCATGGTTCTTTTCCTGTGATGATGAAATATGAAGATCACTCCGGAACTCCGGCATCGCACGGATTCCCATGGACATAGATACGTGCAACGTGTAGAATAAAGAAAAAATTTTTGCTATCACAAATCAGGTAATTGCTTATATATGATAGATAACAAATAGGACAGAAATGACTCATAATACAAAGCTCACTGAAATACCTGTACTGGTCATTATTATCCCCTGCTACAACGAAGAGGAGGTTCTTCCAATCACCGCTCCGATGTTCAGAAGCAAGATCCTGGAGCTGGCCGGGAGAGGAAAGATATCGCCTGACAGCAGAGTGCTGTTCGTCAATGACGGAAGCCGTGACAAAACCTGGGATATCATCTGCTCTCTGTCTGAGGATCCTGTTTACTCCGGCATCTCGCTCAGCAGAAACCGCGGACATCAGAATGCCCTTTTCGCCGGTCTCATGGAGGTCAAGGATCGCTGTGACATAACGATATCCATAGATTGCGACGGCCAGGATGACATAGACGCGATGGACAAGATGGTAGACGAATACCATAAAGGCGCAGAGATTGTCTACGGAGTCAGAAGCAGCAGGGATACAGATACCTTTTTCAAGAGGAATTCTGCGCAGGCGTATTACCGGCTCTTGAATCTCATGGGCGTTGAGGTCATATACAATCATGCGGATTACAGGCTGGTTTCGTCACGTGTTCTGAAAGAGCTCTCCACATATAAGGAAGTCAACCTGTTTCTGCGCGGAATGTTCCCTCTGATCGGTTTCCACAGTACTTCCGTTTCATACAGAAGAAATGAACGGATTGCAGGAAGAAGCCACTATCCGCTTTCCAGGATGCTCTCGCTTGCATGGGACGGGATCACAAGTCTCAGCATTAAGCCGATCCGGATCATCACCTGTATCGGAATCCTGATCTCAATGCTGTCATTTGGCTTTATCCTCTATGCTCTGCTCAGTCATATCACCGGCAATACCGTCTCCGGATGGACCAGCAACATGATCGTTGTCTGTCTGATCGGAGGGATCCAGCTGATCTCGCTTGGGGTGATCGGCGAATACATCGGAAAGATCTATCTTGAAGTGAAAGGGCGGCCGCGCTTTATTATCAGTGAGCGCACGTCAAAAGAGCAGGATTGTTCCTGAAAAAAGCCGGCAGACTTTCGTCTGCCGGCGCTTCTTCTTTGTAACTGTCAGGCAAGCTTGCCCTTCGCGACCTCAGCCAGGTCAGCGAATCCCTTCGGATCGTTGACTGCCATGTCTGCAAGAACCTTCCTGTTCAGATCGATCTCAGCCTGCTTCAGCCCATACATGAATCTGCTGTAGGAAAGGCCGTTCAGTCTGGCCGCCGCGTTGATACGGGCGATCCACAGCTGTCTGAACTGTCTCTTTCTCTGCTTGCGGCCTGCATATGCGCTGGTAAGCGCGCGCATGACAGACTGCTTTGCGATTCTGTACTGCTTGCTTCTTGCTCCTCTGTAGCCCTTCGCGAGCTTCAGAACTCTGTTGTGCTTCTTCCTGGCGTTCAGGCCGCCTTTAATTCTAGCCATTTTATTATCCTCCTGACTTCAATGTCTGTAATCTGAAATCCCGAAATTGGTGACAGCTGCCGATCAGAGATACGGCAGAATCTTCTTCATGTTGGATGCGTTCGTCGGGTCAATGATCGTAGACTTGCGCAGGTTTCTCTTTCTCTTCGTGGACTTCTTGGTCAGGATGTGGCTCTTATAAGCTTTGTTCCTTCTCAGCAGGCCTGTACCGGTTTTGGTAAATCTTTTGGCTGCTGCTCTGCTTGTCTTCATCTTTGGCATGACTGTCTTCCTCCTTATTGGTCAGTTCTTCTTCGCAGACAGGACACAGGTCAGGGTTCTCCCTTCCTGCTTGATCGGTTTGTCGATCACGGCGATATCTTCCACCTTCTGAGCGAACTCATCCAGAATATGCCGGCTCGCCTGCATATGCGCCATCTCACGCCCGCGGAATCTCAGCGTCACCTTGACCTTGTTTCCTTTCTCAAGGAACTTTCTGGCTGCGGTAACCTTCGTGTTCATGTCGTTCACATCAATGTTGGGGGAGAGCCGGACCTCTTTCAGTTCAACGATCTTCTGCTTTTTCCGGGCTTCCTTCTGCTTGCGCACCTGCTCATAACGGTATTTCCCGTAATCAATGATCTTGCATACCGGCGGCTTCGCGCGCGGAGCGATCTTGACCAGGTCCAGATCCCTGTCCTGTGCCATCTTCAGGGCATCCAGAGCAGACATAATGCCCAGCTGTTCACCGTTTTCCCCTACCAGACGAACCTCCCTGTCGCGGATCTGTTCGTTAATCATGTAATCGCTAATGGTTTTTCACCTCCCACCCTGATCTGGACGACATCCGTGTTACGTGTACTGCTTGTCTCAAGAATAAGAAAAGCGTCTAACCGCATGGTTATCCGCTCACACAAATACTCAGAGATTGATTCTCCGATCATCTATGAACCTCGAATCGCCCCTCGGCGTCTGGGTGAGAGTGGACACTCTGCTTTCCTGTCTCAAAACTGGAACTACTCTATCACCAGTACGTGATCCTGTCAACCTCTTTCCGGAAAGAATCCTGACATATATTTCCGCAAAAACCTGCCTCATATTCTGATACGGGCCCGGCGCAGCGATCCGGAAAGGCGGTTTTACCAAAAGCATCCCTCGTCATTCCAGCCTTACCCAGACGGCAGGGCGGATGCCGCAGTAGGTCTCATGGGTCACCTGCGCTCCGGCCGGGTAGATGCTCCCGTCCCGCTCCACAAATGCCGCCGCATACTGATCCGAGCCGGAGGTCCTCGTCCACCAGCACGCTCTCCCGGGGTTCTCGTCCCCCTCTCCGTCTGTCTCGAGATGAAGGATCTGCGCATATCGGGATGCGTCTGCCGCGCCGATCACATAATGCTCCTCCTCGGTACGCATGCTGGCGCTTGCCTCCTCCAGGCTCAGCAGGAAGACACGGTCCTCAGTCACACCGCAGCCATGGGACTCCATGCCCGGATTAGGCGGATTCTGATTGGAAACCGTCAGGATTCTCTCTCGTTCCTGATCAGAAAAGGCATTGTCCGCAAATGATCCGTTCAGGTAGGCACGCAGGGAGCAGTCCTTCCAGGTGATCTCCTCATATGCATCATGGAACGGCATAGCTGACAGTACATCCCGGCAAAGCAGCAAGGCCCGGTCCTTCTGAACCTCCAGCACCATCCAGCATAACGGCTCCGTACCGTCTGCGGTGTTACCGTCCTGCTCAAATGTGCCAAACAGGACCAGATCCTTCCGCTTCAGCGAAGAGCTCTGCAGGAGATTCTCTTCTCCGCCGCCCAGCCGTTTTGTCACAGAGCACGCTGACAGCAGACATGCTGCCGTGCAGAGAAGGAGCCCGAAGATATGTCTCTTCATGTCGCAGTCTCCAGAACACCGGCATCCATCCGGTACCTGACATCAGCGTATTGCACTGCCCCATGCTCATGTGTAACAACCATAACCGCCTTTCCCTCGTCTGCTATTGTTCTGAGCATCGAAAACACAGCATCCCGATTGTCATCATCCAGATCACTTGTGGGCTCATCCGCAAACAGGATCTGCGGATCCCGGATC
>CAMIVF010000191.1 GCA_946401715.1 uncultured Clostridia bacterium
CAGCAAAAAGATCACACCGCATAAGCTGCGCAGCACCTATGGAACCGCTCTGTACCGTGAGACAGGCGATATCTATCTGGTTGCGGACGTCCTGGGACATAAAGACGTCAATACGACAAAGAAGCATTACGCGGCGATGGACGATCAGCGGCGCAGACGGGCTGCCGGCGCTGTGAAGCTGCGCGAAGATAACTGAGGCTGCCGGCCGAACAGATTTTCGAAACATTTGTTTGCATTTTCAGATGTGCTGTGATAGAATGTAACGGAACGGATATTCGACGCATTCTTTCAGTTGAATGTGCTGCAGTTCCGATACAGACAGAAAGATGAGGTGCTTGACATGGCATATGGAAAGATATCCAGGAAACAGCAGGAGATTCTGGATTTTATCAAGAGTGAGATTCTGAAGAAGGGCTATCCTCCGGCTGTCCGGGAGATCTGTGAAGCTGTCAATCTGAAGTCGACTTCCTCTGTCCACTCTCATCTCGCGACGCTGGAAAAGAACGGTTATATCCGCAAGGATCCGACGAAGCCGCGCGCAATTGAAGTCATCAGCGATCAGTTTCAGCTTGTCCGCCGGGAGACGGTGAATGTCCCGCTGGTAGGAACTGTTGCCGCCGGCCAGCCGATTCTGGCGCAGGAGAATATTGAGAACTACTTCCCTGTTCCCGCTGAATATATGCCTGCCAACCAGTCGTTCCTCCTGAAGGTGAAGGGAGACAGCATGATCCGGGCAGGGATCAATTCCGGGGACCTGATTCTCGTGGAACAGTGCAAAGACGCACGCAACGGGGATATTGTCGTCGCTCTGATCGAAAACTCCGCAACCGTGAAAACCTTCTATAAAGAGAAAGGGCATATCCGGCTGCAGCCTGAGAACGAAACGATGGAGCCGATCATTGTTGACAAAAACTTTGAGATTCTCGGGAAGGTATTTGGCGTTTTCCGTTTTATGCGCTGACTGCAGTTACAGATAAAAACCAACCGTCCGGTCAGAGATGGCCGGACGGTATTTTTATCGCTTCTTCTGTTTATTCTTTATCGGGCATCTTCACAACCTTCTTGCCGTTTGACACAGACGGAGCGGCGGAAGGCTTCCTGACCTGCGGCCCTGCGAGGGATTTCGCCACTTTCATGGCCGCCTCGCTTCCCTGCTTCACCGCGTCCGGGAATGCCTGCAGAACCTGATCGATCAACGGAAGCTGCAGCACGATCTGGCAGCCGCTCGGATTCAGCAGATATCCCTTGGCACTCTTCGGCAGAGCGGGCTTTAATCCGGCAAATGGAATGGAAATGACCTGAATATCCTTCTTATTCTGCACAAACTTCTGGAATTCCATATTATCCGCAAACAGCGGACGGTATCGGTCTCCATTCTTCAGCGTGAGTTCGACAAAAGAAAACTGTTTCTTCTGCAGCTTCTCCGCCATCGTTCCGGGGCCTGCCTTCACCTGCACCGGTACCAGGAATCTGGAACGCGCCAGATTCACAAGGAATTCCTCCTGCAGGTCATTCAGATCCTCCTTCTCCTCCATCGGAACCTTCCGCGTGACCTCCTGCATCATATAGATGCCGGTCAGCATCAGCTGCGGATTCTCAAGCGGTCTGAGCGCCTCAGGGATCGCGCTCATATCCTTGAACATGACAAACTGGTCAATCGGAATCGGAACGCTTGCGCCGTTTTCAGTAAACACGATCTCTGTGACGCCGATATGAAGCAGAGAGCCGAAAAATCCGGTAAACTGCGCCTTCTTGATCAAAGCTCCCTGCAGAAGAATCTTCTTGCCTGCGAATCTGCCGGCAAATTCTTTCAGTCCATCCTCATCAGCGAAGATCCACACCTGATCTGCGTAGGTAACCGGATCACAGTATATAAAGGGCATTCTGGTCGCAGCGCAGAAACAGGCAATAAAAGAATCTCTCTGTGTGACTTTCTTAATCAGAAATTTGTTATCAATCGACATGGTTTTGTTATCCTTCCTCTATCTCCTGAATTGTGACAGCCTTGCCGTCACGCCAGATCCGCTCAAGGTCATAGAACAGTCTGTTCTGCGTATCGAAAATATGGATCACCAGATCGCCGTAGTCAAGCAGAATCCAGTTCGCGGTCTGATACCCTTCCTTATGCCTGACTTCATATCCGGCACGGCCAAGGACTTCATCCACCTCGTCGGCCATTGCCTGGATCTGGTTCCTGTTCTTTCCTGAAGCAATAATGAAATAGTCCGCAAGCGTACTCACCTGTTCAATATCGATCATGGTGATATTCTCAGCCTTCTTTTCCTCCAATGCATGATAGGCAAGGCTTGCCATCTCTCTGGACTTGCTGCTGTACGTCATACCGCACCCTCCTTGTTGGTAACAGGTCGTCTGGTTGATGTGGATTCATCCTGATGTCTATGGAAATCCCTGCCTTATGTCGTCAGGGAATTTCCCTTGTCTTCTGTCTCGAAAAACAGATTGTGGTAATAGCGAAATGCGCTCCGGCTCATCGGGTCAATCTCACCGTGTCCGGAATCCAGATAATGCAGCGTGTCTTCCAGGATCCGGCATACGGTAAGATTCAGGTCATGATAAGCCAGCTTCCTTACCTGCGGAAGATTCTCCGCCTTGTACCGCCCCGGTTCGATATAATCGGCTGTAAAGATGATTTTCTCCAGTGTTGTCATGTTTGGCCGTCCGGTCGTATGCCACTGGATCGCGCTGATGATCTCCGGATCCTTCACGCCGTACTTCTCTTTTGCAAGATAGGCGCCAAGCTTGGAATGAAGCAGGTACGGGGCATCCAGTTCCACCTTGGAGATCTCGATGCCATGCTCTTTGCACATCCGGATCTTCTTGTCATTCGGAATACACTTCGCACAGTCATGAAGAAGCCCCGCCACCATGGCCTGCTCCAGATTCGCGCCATAACACATCGCAAGAGAAGCAGCTGTATACATTACGCCCAGCGTATGCTGATACCGCGCAGAATCCAGTTCCTTCTTCATTTTTTTCTGAAGTTTGATCAGGTTATATTCCGTCATAGATGTTCTCGTCAAGAATGTACTGGTAAACAGGATCAGGAATATAATACCGGACGCTTCTCCCCTCCCTGACCCAGGTTCTGATATTGTGGGACGAGATATCCAGATTCGGGCATGCAAGCTTCCGGATATCTGCCTGGTACTTCTCGCTGACGCGGCGGATCGCGTCGTCCAGCGTGTCACTGTCCATGCTGTCTCTTACCGCCACAGTGAGTATGCACTGGTCACAGATCTCCTGCGGACCATTCCAGGTGTCAAATGTCAGCAGGGAATCGGCACCCATGATAAAGTAATAATCCGTATCAGGCCTTTTCTGACGCAGCCTTCTCAGGGTTTCCTTCGTGTAAATATACCCGGACTCATGCATTTCTTCGAGCGATAACGTAAAGTGCGGATTCGATGCAATCGCAAGACGTACCATCTCGACCCGCTGTTCATTCGTCGCGCCGTCTCTCTCCCTCTTATGGGGCGGATTGCCCGAAGGCATGAAAAGCACCTTCTCAAGCGCAAACTGCTGCCACGCGCTCTGCGCGAGAATCAGATGGCCGATATGAATCGGATCAAAGGTACCTCCCATGATGCCGACTCTGCGTCTGCCGGAATCCATTACACCTTCTCCCGGGAGCTGCGCCTGGCTGGCGGAGGCAGGACGATCTTCTTTTTATCATCCTTGCCTTCCCGGTAGAGCACAAACTTTCTTCCGATCACCTGGACAAGCTGTGACCTT
>CAMIVF010000192.1 GCA_946401715.1 uncultured Clostridia bacterium
TGACCACACCGCCACAGCTTGTTGCCTCAATCATTGCAACGCCTCCTGTCTGTGTTTCGGTTGTGTTTCTGATTGGTCTGCAGTCATCCGCCCATGAAGACAGATGACAGTCTCATGAAGCGAATACTACACTACAGTATATCTGATTCTCGAAATATCGCAAGTTACCTTACCCATAGAAAAATGCATCCAGAATCTGTTTTGCAATCGGTACCGCAGTTGCGGAGCCGGTGCCTCCATCCTCCGCAATCACCGCGATTGCGATGTGCGGCTCGGAAGTCTGCGCGAATCCGCAGAACCAGGAATGCGTTCCTGTCACTCCGTCGGTCTCATATTCCGCAGAACCCGTCTTACCCGCTACCGTATATCCATTGCCGGACAGTGCCGCGGCTGTACCGCTTTCCGCCGTCTGCTTCATATAACCCGTCAGGACCCCGGCCTCGTCGGGCGTCAGCACCTTCTTATAAATCTCAGGATCGTACTGCTTCACGATGGTTCCGTCATTCGTCTCGATATGATCCACATAGTACGGACGCATCATAATGCCGCCGTTTGCGATTGCGGACGTGACCAGCGCCATATGCAGGGGCGTAACCAGCGTTTCGCCCTGTCCGATCGCCGTCGTCATCTGCTCGCCGGCGGAAGAATCCTTCGTCAGCTTGAAGATGCTCTGGGAATGCTGCATCGAGGTCGGCAGGGAATGGTTGAACAGGAATTCTTCCGCGGTCTTGCGGAACTGTCCATTATCCAGATCCAGGCCGATCTGCGCGAATGCCGTATTGCAGGAATTGGAAAATGCGCCCGCGAGATCTTCGAGTCCGTGGACCTGATCCCCGTAGCAGGTGATCGTCACGTCACCCTGCGACAGAGCACCTTCACAGTTCCAGGAAAAGTCGGAATAGTCTGCAGGATGCGCCCGGAGATAAGCAAGCGCCGTGATCATTTTAAAGGTAGAGCCCGGCGGATAAAGTCCCTGCGTCGCCCGGTTCAGGAGTGCGCTGGAGGACGTGTCCGACACGAGGTTCTCCCACTCCATTCCGATGAAATTCGGATTGAAATCAGGCTTGCTCACCATCGCGAGGATCTTTCCCGAATCCGGCTCCATCACCACCACGGCGCCCTTGTAGGAGCCCAGTGCATAGTAGGCCGTCTGCTGAAGCTTTTCATCCAGCGTGACGATCACCCTGTCACCCTGAATCTTTTCGCCGGTCTCCCCAGCGCGGATCTGCTTCAGAAGGCTGGAATGCGAGCTTTGCAGTGCATAGTTTTCTTCCGCCTCCATGCCGGACTTGCCGTTGGACGCGTATCCTACCACATGCGCAAACACATTGTCATACGGATACGACCTCGTCTGGTTTCCATTTTCGTCTACAAGCGTCGTCGCCAGGACCGTTCCGTTCAATGTGCGGATGTCACCGCGGATGATATTGTCGGAGTTCGAATCCGCCTTGGTGTTGTTGATATTGTTCCGAAGAGACTCTGCCTCGAACACATTGATCCAGACCACACGTCCGATCAGCAGCGCAAAGAGCGCCACAAAGATCCATGCAGCGATGGAAAGCTCCATGTTATGCTTTCTTCCGGTCAAAGGCTCTTCCTTCTTCGGATTCAGATCTACTTTGCGTATTCTTACGCCTTCTGTCCCGTCCAGATTCGGATCCTGTCTCATCTCTGCCTCCAGACTCTGGTCTCCTGTCCCGCTCCCTGGCTTCCCGATCGTGCATCCGCACGTGATACATTCCCGCGTCTTCCGTCACCGCGTGATACATTCCCGCTTCTTCCGTCACCACGCGATACATTCTCCCGTCTGCCGTCCGGACGGGATACCTCTCCATCTTCCCGTCTGTCGTCCACACGAGGTGCGCCATAGCGCCTTGCATCCATACGCCGCGCCTCCGCCTGCCAGCCGGCACGCTGCTCTTCCTTCACTTCATCGCCCCGCAGCATATAAAGCCCCTGCACGATCGCAAACATCAGAATCGTACTCAGGACGGAGCTTCCGCCATAGCTGACCAGGGGAAGGGTGACGCCTGTCATGGGAATCAGCTTCGTTCCGCCTCCGATCGTCAGAAAGACCTGCGTCGCATAGGTCACGCCAAGCCCCAGGGCGGCCAGCCGGTAGAACCGGTTGCCCAGCTTCATCGCAATGTTGATAAACATGAGGAAGACCGCCATGCAGATCAGGATCAGGCAGATCCCGAAGACCGCGCCCCATTCCTCCAGAATCGCACTGAACATGAAGTCCTGCGACACGTACGGAATCGCGCCCGGGCTGCCCTGGCACAGCCCGGTGCCCAGCCATCCTCCCGCCGCGACCGCAAACAGGGACTGGCAGATCTGATAGCCGGAACCGGCATAGTCCAGGAACGGATCACGCCAGATCTGGACACGCACTCTCACGTGCGAGAACAGGAAATACGCCGCGACCGCCGCAATACAGAAAGCAAGCAGGCCGATCATGGTCAGGAAAGGATTCCTGGTCGCGACAAACAGCATGATCAGATACGTTACGAAGAAGATCAGGGCCGAGCCCAGGTCATTGGAGATCACCAGGATCAGTACATGAAGAGCTGCAAGGACCGTTGCAATCACAACCCTGCGGAAGCTGTGCTCCGTACTCAGAAGTCCGGCAATCGCAAAGACGAAGATGATCTTCACGAATTCCGACGGCTGGATCGAAAAGCCTGCGACAGAGATGGACAGCTTTGCACCGTTGGTGACGCGCGCCGCGATCACGACCAGCCCCAGCAGGCCGATACCGACAAACACATAGCCCCAGGTAAGCCTGGTCAGCACGAGAAGCTTCCGGACAAACAGCGGAATCAGCAGCGCCAGCGCAGTGCCGGCCGCCGTGATCTGAAACTGCTTCAGGGCCTGGTCTGTGGAGAACCTGGATACCATGATGAAACCGATCACCAGCAGCATGCACATATTGTTGATCAGGCTTCTGGAAGCACGCGGATACAGGTTCCGGAACAACAGCAGCGTAAACAGCAGGTAGAGCAGCTGTGCAAAATAGAAAAAGATCAGATTCTCCTGAAAAGTATTCAGAAACAGCGTCAGGAATCCCAGAAAATGAATGAGAAACATCTCTATGTTCTGACGCAGAAAGATCCGCTCCATCGAGCGGGCCTGACGCTGCCGGAACACCGTCACGCTCTGAATGGTATAGACCACCATCAGGGCAAGAGAGATATAGTGAAACGCCCTGACAGCCATTTCCTGCAGATTAGCAAGGTTCACTTCCATCCCTCCTTCCTGTCTTTCATGATCGTCAACGCCGGCGGCATGCCTGCCGCCCGGACCGGCTTGGGCCTCCTCCACTGAGAGGCTGCTACTCGATTCCCTTCCGGAAATGTCCTCTTGTCACCGCGTCGGGCAGCTGGCCTTTCAGGATCCGCTTCGTCTGGTCGCCGCTCTCGATGGTAAACAGATACCGGACAGAAGCCGGCGACAGCTCATTGACCTGCGCGCGCAGGGAAACCAGATCCAGCGGAACACTGTTATAAATCGTATTGAGACACAGCATGCAGTCATTTTTCACTGCAAAGAGGACACCCTTGCGGTCTCTCAGGTACCGCACACCGAAATGCTCCCAGCGATGATCCCCGCTGCCTGAAACGTCCTGACGAGCGCCGGACCGGTCATTTCCTGCCGCGTCCTTCTGCCTGCGGAAACGTTCGCAGCCCGAAGTTGTCTTCATCAGACACTGTG
>CAMIVF010000193.1 GCA_946401715.1 uncultured Clostridia bacterium
TAGAGCAACGGTTTCCGGTACCGTGTGGCGGGGGTTCGATTCCCTCCAGATGCGTGAGCAGCCGGATCAGTTTTCTGATCCGGCTGTTTCTCATTTCCGCCGTATCCGTCTGTTCCGCCATATCCGAAACAGGCCTGAGAGCATTCCCTGTCCGTTTCACGCGGCGATTACCAGACTTTCGTCCTCCCGGCTGAACCGGTATACCGAATCAGCCAGATACTCGTCCTCAGACACCTGTGTGCGGTTGATCTCCTGCACCATGACTGCCAGGTCTTGCGGATCCTCCCAGGTATCAGCGCTGACAACCATGCACTCGTGCACGGAACTGGGCAGCAGATACAGATCCGCGTCCATCTGGTCTGCAATCTTCCTGAGTACCGTCCTGTCTGTCATATAATATGCCCCGAACATGCGGAACTTATTCGTCAGGACGTACAGAGGGGTCTGGACAGATTCCTCCTCCAAAGTCAGATCCGAATAAGTATACGCGCCGCTCTTTTCTCCGAATTCCCGCAGCAGATCCGCTATTTTGATAAAGTCGGCAGGAAGCAGTACCGGTGTGTTCCGGCTCGCAGCTTCATCCACCTCCTCCAGCGTCAGTCCATAATACTCCAGGAAATGATCCTGTACCATGACAGCACCGTCTCCCATCTCTTCATTATGAACCATGACATAATAAACGAGTGCAAGATCCAGCAGATCTTTGTGCGGAACAGTCCCGAGAAGTTCTGCATTCTTCTCGTAATTGACCAGACGGTATACAACCTGGCTGCGAATGATGTCTGCGTTGATCAGCTGATCCGCGTCGATCTGCATGGCCGGCATCGCACTGTGCCAGGCAAAAAGAATTTCTTCGACTGCCTGATCCATCGTCATACCGTCCAGATACTTCTCATAGATCTGATTCAGATAGATGTTCGCACTGACAGTGTCCTCCGCACGATGGATGATCATGCATTCCAGCATGATACCGTTGTTCTTTCGCATGCTCTTCACTTCAACCGTGCACCCTGCCGATACTCTTTCCCTGACGCGCTGGGCAATATCCTTCAAAAAGCAGCTGTAATTCATAAGCGATGTGACCTCCCTTAAGATGTGACAAAAAAGATATGATGAAACAGGTGTGATGAAACAGAAATGATAAAACGTAATTGAAAACACCGGAGATGCTGTATGTGGATCATAGCATTCTCCGGTACCATTCGTAAATCGTCAAACTTGCACGAATCTCTTATTCTTTTTGTCAGGTCCAGGCCGCGTTCAGGCTTTGTCGATGTTTTCAATCTGCCAGTCGATGGGCGTCTGGCCGGAAGCTTCCAGAAAATGGTTCACTTTTGAAAACGGGCGGCTTCCGAAGAAACCTCTGTATGCAGACAGCGGGCTCGGGTGAGGGCTCTTCAAAATAAGATGCTTCGGATTATTCAGCATCACGCTCTTTTCCTGGGCACTTCTGCCCCACAGGAGAAAAGCGATGGGTCTGTCTTCCAGGTTCACTGCCGCGATCGCGGCATCTGTAAAGGTCTGCCAGCCAAAAGAAGCATGGGAAAATGCCTGGTGCGCACGGACGGTCAGAACCGAATTTAAAAGAAGCACACCCTGGCGGGCCCATTTGGTCAGACAGCCGTTGTCCGGGATATAACAGCCCAGATCATCATGCAGCTCCTGATAGATATTCTCCAGCGACGGCGGAATCTTCACCCCGGGCTTCACAGAAAAACTCAGTCCGTGCGCCTGCCCCTCCTCGTGATAAGGATCCTGGCCAAGGATAACAACGCGCACTTCATGAAGCGGTGTCAGATGAAAGGCGTTCAGGATATCTCCTGCAGGAGGATATACACGGTATCTTGCATATTCCTCGCTCACCTTCTTGTACAGCTGTGCATAATATGGTTTTCTGAATTCCGGAGCAAGCCGCTCCAGCCAGTCGTTGTCAATCGCTCCCATGGTTTTTCTCCAGTATGTATCTTCAGGCGTTCCCTTCCGGCTTGTGAATGGTCAGACCCCAAGCCGCACAGGAACATCATGTTCTTTCAGGTATTCTTTTACTTCCCGGATCTGGAGCTCTTTGTAATGGAACAGAGAAGCCGCGAGCGCCGCATCTGCTTTCCCGATGGTCAGGGCATCCAGAAAATCTTTACAGGATCCTGCACCGCCTGACGCAATCACCGGGACACTGACGCTCTCCGCAATCGCCCTGGTGAGTTCAAGATCATATCCGGCTTTCGTCCCATCGCAATCCATCGATGTGAGAAGGATCTCACCCGCACCGAGTTCACAGGCCTTGACGGCCCATTCAACAGCATCAATTCCCATGTCGATCCGGCCTCCGTTGCGGTACACATTCCATCCGGAGCCATCTTCCCGGCGTTTAGCGTCAATGGCAAGAACCACACACTGCGCACCGAACTTATCCGCCGCTTCCGCAATCAGGCCCGGATTCAGGATCGCTGCAGTATTGACAGATACTTTATCTGCACCCTCGCGCAGGATTTCTTTAAAGTCCTCCACCGTGCGGATTCCTCCGCCTACCGTAAATGGAATAAATACCGTCTCTGCCACGCGCCGTACCATGTCAACCACGGTTTTCCTGGCATCGCTGGATGCAGTAATATCGAGAAAGACAAGCTCGTCCGCACCTTCCCGGTCATAGGCAGCCCCGATCTCAACAGGATCCCCTGCGTCCTTCAGATTGACAAAGTTTACGCCCTTTACAACCCGTCCGTTGTTGACATCCAGACATGGGATAATTCGTTTTGTCAGCATAATGAAAGCAGCCTTTCTTCCAGTATCTGCATACGCCAGCCGCTCAGCCGGCATCAGCCCGCATAGTTCCTGAGGAAATTTTCCAGAATCTGAAGTCCCCATCTTCCGCTTTTCTCCGGATGGAACTGACAGGCAACTACATTCTTTTTTTCTACACTGGCGCCGATCGGTACACCATAGTCTGCAACCGCATTTACAAGATAATCCGGCATCTGTTTCTGCTCTTGCGTTTCCACGTAAGGAAGATAGTAGCTGTGTACAAAGTACACCTGTGTTCCCTCCGGGATTCCTTCAAACAGACGGCTCTTCACAGGCATTGACAGAGAATTCCAGCCCATATGCGGGATCTTCAGTGAACCGTTCTGATCCGGAATACGGACGATCGCGCCAGGAAGCAGACCAAGTCCGCGCGCACCCCGGGACTCATCGCTGCGTTCAAAAAGAAGCTGAAGCCCAAGACAAATGCCCAGAAGCGGCGTTCCTCTGTCAGCAACTTCGCGCAGGACATCAGAAAGTCCATACGAATCAAGCCTGTTCATCGCGTCGCCAAAAGCGCCTACGCCCGGAAGGATTACATGATCAGCAGACAGAATGGTTTCCCGGTCTCTGGTCAGAACATAATCATGTCCAAGAAAGGCACAAGCCTTCTGAACGCTCATGATATTTCCGGCATCATAATCACAGATTGCTATCATTATAACCTCATTCCGTATCTTCTCTTCAAATCAAAATCTGTTTCAGTACCGTGTATTCCAGCACATAAATACTATACCTGCAAACGGTAGATTTCACAATAAAAAAAGACCGGTCATAAGACCAGTCTTTCTGTACCCTGAAAACCGCATACGAAAAATCTTTTATCCTGCAAAACGTTGTTCATTGAACCAAACCCGTGAGGACAAGCCTGCGACCGATTAGTAACAGTCAGCTCCATACATTACTGCACTTCC
>CAMIVF010000194.1 GCA_946401715.1 uncultured Clostridia bacterium
CAGGGAAGAGATCAGTGAAGATCTGGTGGATCTGGTGATCGGCGGACTGGCTGAGATCGACAGTGAATCCAAGCCTAAGACCAAGACCAGGACCAGGCGCAAGAAGAAAAGGGATGATATCCTTCTGCCGGAGATCTGAGAAGACGAATCTTCCTTACTTGTGTGATATGATGCAGACTACTTACATAGAACTTGCCGGGATCCCCATAGAGGTGCGGTCGCGGCATAATTCTGATTTTCTGCGGGGGTTTACCACGGACAGACCTCCTCTTCTCAAGGTAGAGCCCTCCGAGGAGGATCTGGACCGGATGCGGATGACTCTGCAGGGGAGTTATTCTCCGGCCTTTGTGGAAAACAATGCGCTCCATGGTTTGCTTGCCTCAGCGCTTTTGGATTATAATATATTGTTAATGCATGGTTCGGCGCTGTGCATGGATGGAGAAGCTTATATCTTTGCCGCTCCGAGCGGCACGGGCAAGAGCACGCATGCCAGGCTCTGGAGGGAGACCTTTGGTGACCGGGTATGGATGATTAACGATGACAAGCCGCTGATCAGAGTGGAAAAGGAAAGGGCTGTCGTATACGGATCACCATGGTGCGGGAAACATAGGCTGGGAAGCAATGGCTCCGCGAGACTGAAGGCGGTTGTGGAACTGACGAGGGACAGCCGGAACCATATCGAGGCATTGAAAGAACCGTTTCCATATCTGATGCAGCATATCTGGAGACCGGAGGACAGGAACCGGATGCAGAAGGTCCTGGATCTGGAGAAGCGGCTGATCGGGCAGGCGGCATTCTACAAGATGGGATGCAACACAGAACCGGAAGCTGCATTTGCGGCGTGGAAAGGGATGCATGCGGATCTGTGTTGACAGGAGACAATATGAGACTGAAGAATGACTTTATCACTCAGGTAATCGATGACGTACAGTATCTGGTGCCTGTAGGCGCGGAGCCGTTTTCCGGGATGCTTCGAAACAATAAGACGGCGGCTTTTATCGTGGATTGTCTGAAAGAAGAGACGACAGAAGAGGCTGTCGTGGACGCCATGTGCGTAAAGTACGATGCTCCGCGGGATAAGATTGCAGCGGATGTGAAGGGGATTCTTTCAACGCTTCGTTCAGTCGGCGCGCTGGAAGAATGAATGCATGGGTACATTTGAAGAGATTCTGAAGAAGGATAGACGGCTGGTCTATAAGACCAGGGGAATCAGCATGCTCCCCATGCTTCATCAGAACCGGGACATCGTAGTGATCGTGCCGCCCGAAGTGCGGCTGAAGAAATATGATGTCGCGTTGTATAAGCGCGGCAGCAGCTATGTCCTTCACCGGATCATTGGCATACAGGACGGGGAATATCTTATCCGTGGCGATAATACGTATCGGATAGAGCATGTGCCGCAGGAACTGGTGATTGGCGTCCTGACAGGGTTTGTACGAAATGGAAAAAGCTATACAGCAGAGGATACGGGATACCAGATATACTGCCGGCTCTGGAATGCGATCTATCCGATGCGGAAATTGCACTTCCTGATGCGCACAGCAGCGAGGAAGACTGCAAGATTACTCAGACTGCGGAGATAACAGTCTGAGAAGTTCTGTACAGGGATTCAGGTAAGAGGCATGAGCAAGGCAAAGAACAAAGGAAACACAGCGCTGCAGAGCGGGCGTCATTATCATGTACAATGGAGAGTCATGGCGCTTGCCGTAGCCGCCTATGACGCAGTTGCGATTGCGGCCTCTTATTTCCTGGGACTGATGCTGCGGTTTGATTTCCGGTATTCGAAGATTCTGGTCTACTATCTGGAAGCGTACAAGCGGTTCATCCCATATTATATTGTATTCTGCCTGGCATTGTTCTGGCTTCTGCGGCTATACCGCTTCATCTGGCGCTATGCGAGCTACGGCGAGCTGGCGCGGATTCTGATTGCTTCCGAAATCTCCTGTGTGGTGCATATCTTCGGAATCCGTCTCTTCCTGGGAGATGGTTTGCCTGTTACCCGTATGCCCATATCCTACTATGTGGTCGGCAGCATCCTGCAGCTGCTCCTGGTCACTCTGATCCGCTTTGCGTATCGGTTCTGGCTGTTGATGTCTTCGCGTATAACGGTTCCTTCCGGGGGACTCAAAGGTGTGGCACGGCGTGTGGGAATCAGTGATACGGCCGGAGCGGCGGATGGGGACAGGAGAGCTTTTTCCGGTTTTCATATCCCTCGTGTAATGCTGGTCGGGGCCGGTGACGCGGGCAGGCTCATTTTGCGCGACATCCAGATGGCGGACAAGGTGCAGGATCAGGTTGTCTGTATCATTGACGATGATAAGAATACCTGGAAACGGTACCTGGGCGGGGTGCTGATTGTCGGCGGCCGTGAGATGATCCCGGAAGCAGCTGAGAAGTACCAGGTGGACAAGATCTATGTGGCCATCCCGTCTGCTTCCATGCAGGCGAGGAAAGAGATTCTGGAGATCTGCGCCCAGACGGACTGCGAGATTAAAAATCTGCCGGGAGTATACCAGCTGGTCTCGGGCGATGTGACGGTCAGCCATATGAGGGATGTCTCGGCGGAGGATCTTCTGGGGCGTGAGCCGGTCAAGACAGACCTGAAGGAGGTTTTTGACTTCCTCAACGGTAAGACGGTATTGGTGACCGGCGGCGCCGGTTCGATCGGTTCAGAGCTCTGCCGGCAGATCGCGGGACACCATCCGAAGAAACTAATCGTCCTGGACATCTATGAGAACAGTGCTTATGAGCTGCAGCTGGAGCTGAAGGAGAAGTACCCGGACCTGGACTTTGATGTACTGATCGCCTCCGTACGGGACAGCCGCAAAATGTTCCAGGTGTTTGAGGAGTACCGCCCGCAGATCGTCTACCATGCGGCTGCGCACAAACATGTCCCGCTCATGGAGACCGTGCCCTGCGAGGTCATCAAGAATAACGCAATCGGAACCTATAAGACTGCATTTGCGGCCATGGCGCACGGGTGTGAACGCTTCGTCCTTATCAGTACGGATAAGGCGGTGAACCCCACCAATATCATGGGGGCCAGCAAGCGGATCTGTGAGATGATCATCCAGAGCTTTGACGAAAAGATCAAGGCCGGAGAAGCAGACAAGATCCCGCAGCTCTTCACCCATGAGATGGGAACCTACTACAGCGCCCTCTCGAAGGAGCAGCTCCAGACCATCCACACGGAGTTTGTGGCGGTGCGGTTTGGCAATGTACTCGGTTCGAACGGGTCGGTCATTCCCATTTTCAAAAAACAGATCGAGAATGGCGGGCCGGTGACGGTGACGCATCCGGATATCATCCGCTATTTCATGACCATACCGGAGGCGGTCAGCCTGGTGCTGCTCGCCGGGACGTA
>CAMIVF010000195.1 GCA_946401715.1 uncultured Clostridia bacterium
GATGCCTGCATTGTTCACAAGAATATCGAGATTTCCGAACTCCTTCAGGACGGTGTCCACCATATCCTCGACCGCCTGCGTATCGGTGATGTCGCAGCGGACCGCCAGTGTCTTCACGCCAAACTCCTCGGCAATCTCCTTCGCCACGGCATCAATCATGTTCTGTCTGCGCGCGACCGCCACGATCGAAGCACCCTGGTTCGCCAGCGCCTTCGCCATCTGTACGCCAAGGCCTGTGGAGCACCCTGTCACAATCGCTACCTGTCCGTTCAGGTCAAAATAATTCTTCAATGCATTTCTCCTTTCTACTGTCAGTTCTGTCCACTCCTGCAGAATGGGCCAGGTACCTTCTGAACTTCTTTTCTGCTACACTATAGCATGTATTTTTCAATTTGACAAAAAAACCACAAAATATAATTCCTGTCTTCCGAACATCCAATCCCGCACCGCGTGTGGTAAGATGAGTCAACAGTCCATTTTCACAAGGAGTAACCCATATGAACTGGATATCAAAGATCGTTATAACAGGCGGGCCATGCGCCGGCAAATCCACTGCCATGAGCTGGATCCGGAACGCATTTTCTCACAGAGGCTATACCGTCCTGATCGTCCCGGAAACCGCTACGGAACTGATCACCGGGGGTGTTGCGCCATGGACCTGCCGGACCAATGCCGACTATCAGAAGTGCCAGGTTGAGCTGCAGCTGACCAAAGAGCGTCTCTTTGAGCAGGCCGCTTCCGGCATGGCGTCGGAAAAAATCCTGATTGTCTGTGACAGAGGCGTCATGGACAACCGGGCCTACATGAACGAGGAAGAATTCGATGACGTGCTGCAAACCCTGAAGGGGGATCTGATCGACTGGCGGGACCGGTACGACGCGGTCTTCCACCTGGTCACAGCGGCAAACGGCGCAGAAGAATTCTACACGAAGGCAAACAACGCGGCACGCTATGAATCTGTGGAAGAAGCCATTGCGCTGGACGACCGGCTGCTTTCCGGCTGGACCGGGCACCGTTATCTCAGAGTCATCGATAATTCCACCGACTTTGAAGGGAAAATGCGCCGGCTGGAGAAGGAGATCGCTGCGTTCCTTCAGGTGAACCATCCCTATGAGATCGAGCGGAAGTTCCTGATCGCTTACCCGGACGTTGCCTGGCTGGAGAGCAATCCGCTCAGCAGGAAGGTTGAGATTGAACAGATCTACCTGACGTCAGCGCCCGGTGAAGAAATCCGGATCCGCAAGCGCGGAGAGAACGGACATTTCGTCTACTATGAAACACACAAAAAGCCGCTGAACGGACTGAAGCGGATCAGCACAGAGCGGCGGCTGTCCAGGTCAGAATACCGCCATCTGATGAAAAACGCGGATCCTTCCCGGCATACGATTCAGAAAACCAGATACTGTCTGGCCTACGAGCATCAGTATTTTGAGATTGACCTCTATCCTTTCTGGACCGACCAGGCCATCCTCGAGATCGAGCTGATGGACGGCAATGAAAAGATCTGCTTCCCGCCGCAGATTGATGTCATCCGCGAAGTAACCGATGATCCTGCCTACAAGAATGCGGTGCTCGCGAAAAACGCCGACAGGTGAACCTTCCGGGCGGCTGCATCCGGACCGCATTTCAGTATAATTCTTTTATCACCAGCACTGTCATCCCCGGATTGTCTCCGGGGATGATTCTTTTTACCTTCGGATGAAGGCTGTATTCCAGCTGAATCATTGACCGCAGACTGGTGCCGCGGTGATACCCGTGGATCAGCTGGATCTGATAGGTCGAAGCGTCTGCGGACGCGATCGCCCGGTCAATCACCCGGATCGCTTCCTCCTGCCGAAGTCCGTGCAGGTCTATCTTGACAAATGCGCTCATGGTCAGTCCCTCACTTTTCTGCCGCGTCTTATCAGGCGGGATCAATCCGGCAAGGTATATGGATTGAAATTGTCCACTGCCATGACAAACCAGGCCGCCGGCGCGATATGCGAATCTGCGGATTATTCCCGCAGCATTTTCATATTACGATGTATCCCTGTACTGCACAAGAAAAACCCCGCTTCCCTCTTCCGGCACCCGCCTGCGCAGCGAAGTCCGGAAGTTCTTTCTAAAACAGTCTCCGCGCGGTATACTGTCTGTGAAAACCTGGTGGAAAATGATTTGGAAAGGACGTTCTCTTGAGCAAGCCGTTATCGTTTCAGAAGCTTCACAACATCAGAGATTTGGGCGGAATGCAAACCAGCGATGGCAGGCACATCAAGCCTGGCCTGTTACTGCGTTCCGGGCACCTGTCCGGGCTGGAGCGCTCTGACCGTGAAGCGCTGGAAAAGCTCGTCGGTATGGTGATCGATTTCAGGACAGAAAAGGAACAGCTGGAGAACCCCGACGATTCACTGGCCGGCACCACTTATCAGAGTATCTCGATTCTGGACCGTCTGACGGAAGGGCTCACACGCGAGGAAGAGGCTGACCGGAAGATCTTCGCAAAATTCCTGACGCAGCCCGCCCAGGCGAAGGCATATATGATCGGCATGTACAGTACCTTCGCGTCAGAAAACGCGGTAGAGGGATATGCTGCATTTATGAAATGCCTGCTGCAGAACACCCGGAAGGCGGTCCTGTGGCACTGCACTGCCGGTAAGGACCGCGCCGGTATCGCGGCTGCCCTGATCGAAGAGATCCTGGGCGTCTCCAGGAAAGACATCGTCGCCGATTACCTGAAGACAAATGAGTATCTGAAAGGGGATATCGAATTCCTGACCCGTTTCATCAAGAAGCAGGCCGGGACAGAAAGCAGCGTCGCGGACGAATCTCTGCATTTCCTGCTGGGCGCGGATGAGGCGTATATCAACGCCTACTACGCGGCGGTGGAAAAGAACTATGGATCATTTGATCAGATGATCCGGAAGGGTCTGCGCCTGACCGATGAGGAGACAGACGCATTAAGGAACCGGTATCTTTCCTGATCCCATCCTGCCTGCCGCCGCCCTCTCAGGCCCGGAGCGCCTCTGCTCAGGTTTTGGTTTTCAGCAGTTCCCTCCGAGCGAGCGTGTGCACCAGAGGATTCGGGCAGCCTGCGCCGTCAGATCACCCGATATACTTTCCTGCCTTATCCCGGTACTTCGCGTACGGCGGATCTATGCCGCTCAACGCCTCCCAGAGGTCACAGGCCTTGTGTATGCATTCCCTGTCCTCGAAAAATGCGCCAGCGCGGTATATGCCATCGTGCACCTCCTCCATCACTCTTTTTTCCGCTACATCAGCGGCGCGATAAACTGCGCAAGCTGTCCGAGGATCTTGTACTTCAGTTTCTCATGCCGGATCGTCTCCGGCGTCACCTCACGGCACTTTGCCAGTGTCTCCT
>CAMIVF010000196.1 GCA_946401715.1 uncultured Clostridia bacterium
GATCCCTGGGGCATCAAGGTCGGCCGCGTGGAGCTGAAGAACATCATTCTTCCGGACGATATCAAGAATTCGATGGAGCGCCAGATGAAGGCGGAGCGTGAGAGACGTGCGGCGATCCTGACGGCGGAAGGTGAGAAGAAGTCCGCGATCCTGACGGCGGAAGGTAAGAAGGAATCTGCAGTCCTGGAAGCGGAAGCGGAGAAGGAAGCAGCGATCCTGCGCGCGGAGGCTGCGAAAGAGAAAATGGTCCGTGAGGCACAGGGTAAAGCGGAAGCGATCCGCACAACGCAGCAGGCTACCGCGGACGGTATCCGCATGATCAAGGAAGCAGGCGCTGACCAGGCTGTCATCGCGCTCAAGAGCCTTGAGACCTGGCCGGTCGTCGCAAACGGACGTGCCACGAAGATCATCGTCCCGAGCGAGATTCAGAACATTGCCGCGCTGGTGAAGTCGATCCAGGAAGTCGCAGCCGAGACGCCGGCTGATGAGGGCCCGGCCGATCCGGATGCCTACGCCTGATTCATCCTTGCGGGAGATTCCTGCCTGAGCAGGCGGCAGGAAGGCCGCCGGCTCTTTTGAAATGAAAAAAACGGAAACAATTGAGAGGAATTCGAACATGAACTTACAAGGACGCAGCTTCCTGACACTGAAAGACTTCACTCCGGAAGAGATCACCGGGATGATCGACCGGGCGGCATATCTGAAAGAGCTGAAGAAATCGCGTAAGCCGCACCGCAATCACGAGGGGAAAAACATCGCGCTGATCTTCGAGAAGACAAGCACGAGAACCCGCTGCTCTTTTGAGGTGGCGGCGTATGACCTGGGAATGCAGGTCACTTATCTGGATCCTTCGGGCTCGCAGATCGGAAAGAAGGAGAGCATTGCGGATACTGCCCGTGTGCTCGGACGCATGTATGACGGCATCGAGTACCGCGGATACGGTCAGGAGATCGTGGAGGCGCTGGCCAGATACGCAGGTGTCCCGGTCTGGAACGGTCTGACGAATGAATTCCATCCGACCCAGATGCTGGCGGACATGCTGACCATCCGGGAGCATTTCGGGGACCTGAAGGGAAGGAAGCTCGCGTACTTCGGAGATGCCCGCTACAACATGGGCAATTCGCTCATGATCGCGTGTGCCAAGCTCGGTCTGCACTTCACCGCGTGCACAGACAGGGAGTACTTCCCGCAGCAGCAACTGGTGGAAATGTGTGAGGCATGGGCAAGGGAGTCCGGAGGAAGCGTCACGCTCACCGAGAACGTGGAGGAGGGTGCGAAGGGCGCCGATGTCATTTACACAGACGTGTGGGTGTCCATGGGAGAACCCGAGGCTGTCTGGGAAGAGCGGATCCGGAAGCTGAAGCCCTATCAGGTCGATGCGCATGTGATGGCGCTTGCCGGCCCGGATGCTGTTTTCATGCACTGTCTGCCGGCATTCCATGATCTGAATACAACCATAGGACAGAAGATCCATGAGAAGTATGGCCTGACCGCGATGGAGGTTACGGACGAAGTGTTTGAGTCAGAACAGTCTATTGTATTTGACGAGGCAGAGAACCGTATGCATACCATCAAGGCTGTGATGGATCTGACTTTGTGACAGACAGGCGTGTGACCGCTTTTGATTATGACAAACAGAATGATGCCATCTGAAGAATACCGGAAGAGACTGCGCGACAGGCATGTCCTGGAATGGTTCTGCCTGGGGATCGCCGCTGCCATGATCTGTCTTGGGATTGCCTTTTTGCTGGATATCGAGCGCGGACTGTGGCTGCCGGAGACGGTCGTGGTTCTGGGCGGTATTCTGAATTACGCGCTTGCGGTCCGGGGCCTGCTGACGAAAGAATGGATTCAGGTGGCAGGTCTTTTTGCGGCCGGCAGTGTCTGTTTCGCCCTGCTGGCATGGCTGAACTGGACGTAGCCAGGTGCAGGCAGAAAAGGGAAACAGGATATGGACATCAGGTATGAGATTCTCCGGACACTGCGCGAAAGCGGCGGTTCTGTCTCCGGACAGGAACTGAGCAGGCAGCTAGGCATCACCCGCACCGCAGTCTGGAAGCATATACGTGCTCTGGAGGAGGAAGGATACGAGATTGAAGCGGTGAACCGGAAGGGATACCGGCTCGCCGGCGTTCCGGACACGATCGCGGCAAGAGAAGTCCAGAGCCGCCTGGAAACGAAGAGAATGGGGAAGGAGATCCGCTATTTCAGCACGATCGGCTCCACCAACCAGTATGCCAGGCGAATCGCGGAGGAGGGCGCCGCGGACGGAACGCTGGTCATCGCGGATGAGCAGACCGACGGCAGAGGCCGGAGAGGCCGGCACTGGGTGACGCCTCCGGGAGAAGCAATTTCATTTACCCTGATTCTGCGCCCGAACCTTCCGCCGGAGAAGATTTCCATGATCACGCTGGTCATGGGACTTGCCGTGGCGCAGGCTGTGCAGGTGCTCTACGGACTGGACGCGGGAATCAAATGGCCGAATGACGTCGTGATCAACGGGAAAAAGCTCTGCGGGATTCTGACCGAGATGAGCGCGGAGATCAACGAGGTGCACTATATCGTCATCGGCGTCGGCATCAATGCAAATCTGGTGCATTTCCCGGAGGAAATCCGCAGCACAGCTACCAGCCTGAAGCTGGAGCTTGGAAGAGAAGTCAACAGGGCAGAGCTGATCGCCGCGGTCATGAAGAGGTTCGAGAAGCTGAACGGCATGTTCGAAAGAAGAGGCAGTCTGGAGGATATGGCAGACCCGTATAACCGGCTGTGCGTCAATACAGGCCGTCAGGTCCGCGTGCTGGATCCCGGGGGAGAATACACGGGACAGGCCCTCGGGATCGACCCAAGCGGCTCTTTGCTGGTGAAGGCGGAGGACGGTACCCTGAACAGGATCAGCTCAGGAGAGGTGTCCGTGCGCGGAATCTACGGATATGTGTAGCCGGCGCCGGAGCATCAAAGCCCAGCCCTGCGGATACCGGCGGAACGGATCAGCGTGATCATCTTGGAGGAAGATCAGAAACATGGAGCAGACCAGGGAAGGCGAGGTCGTACTGTGTGCGGCAAGCGCCTATGAACAGAAGTATTATTTTAACGGTGCCTTCAGCCAGATCCCGGGCGACATCAAGGATCAGCTGCATATCATCTGTGTGCTGTTCACGGAGGACATCGGCGGGATCATTCTGTTCGTCTTCGATGAGGACGGGCATCTGCAGATCCGGACACAGGCGAAGGAATCCGATTATGATTATGATGAGATCGGAGCGGTGCTTGAGGTGAAGGAGATCCAGCGCAAACGCAGGGATATGCTGAACGGTCTGGAGCTGTATTACCGTGCGGTATTTCTCCA
>CAMIVF010000197.1 GCA_946401715.1 uncultured Clostridia bacterium
CACCGTAAACCATATTGATGGCCGCGATCTCACTTTCTGCCTGCAGGAAGGTTCCTCCGATCTTCGGCATCCTCTTGGCCATATACGCCGCGATCTCCGTCTGCGGTGTGATCGGATATCCGAAATAATGACGGCAGCCTGCGATGATCGCAGCTTCCGCAATCGCTTCGTTTCCCTTCATCAATACTTTTTCTGCCACCTGATCTCACCTCACTTTTCTATTTTGATAATACAGTCAGGGCACATCGTTGCACAGGACGCGCAGCCGACACATGCCGCTTCATCGATGCATTCCGCCGGGTGATGTCCCTTCTTGTTGATGACCTCCTGCGAAAGCTGAAGGATCCCCTTAGGACATGCTTCCACGCACAGTCCGCATCCCTTGCATTCATCTGTTCTGAATGTCAGTTTTGCCATAATCTCCTCCTACCTGACTCTTTGCCCGCCCTCGGCGGCAAGCGCTTCGGGCAGCCTGATTAGTTGTGTTATCCTGGGGTTATATATATACAGGCCATTTCCGCAGCTGCCATAGTATCGGAAACTGCAAACCAGACCTGAAAATCCAGCTTATACAGGCCGCTTCTGCTGCTTTCCTCAGAAAAAAACCAAGCGGTCATACCCATAGGTTCTCCTTGTACAGACCGCTTCTGCTGCTTTCCTCAGAAAGAAGCCGTGCGGCCAGCCCATGGTTCCTGCTTATACCGGCCGCTTCTGCAGCCGCATCGGAAAGAGGTTTTCTACCTGGCTTTCCAGCTGTGCGGCAACGCCTTCTTCCGCGCTGGTCAACACCAGGGGAAGTCCGGAAAGCTCCGAGACCTCTCTGGCATAATCCAGGGAAGAAAGCACGGTCTGCGGATCCGTCAGCGCTCCGAGATTGGAATTATTGATGATCCCGGTGAAACGCAGCGACGCTGCCGTTTCAATCTCGTGCATGATCTCTACAGTGGATTCCGCATCCGGAGTGAGAGGACGGTAGCGGTTGATCACAAGGAACATATCATAATCGTTCTCTTCCGCGATCCTTCCGGCGATCCTTCCAAGGGCAACAGCGCCCTGATCATCGCCGCCGACGTCCACCACGCAGGTCAGGCTCCTGTCATCCACCAGGGAGTACATCTCCTGCGGAAGCGCCGGAACATCCAGGTTGGAATTCACATAGGGAGAAGCGATCAGCTTCACTCCTGCCTCCGAAAGCTCCTTCATGCTGTCTGCGCTGCGGAAATACGGATTGACGATGTCCAGGTCCGCAATGACCACATGGTCATGGTCCCTGCTCAGATCCAGCGCCATATTGACCGCCAGGTTCGTCTTTCCGCTCCCGTAGTGTCCGCAAAGAAGCGTGATCCTTTTATAATTCATGTCTGATGATCTTTCCGCTCACGGTCTTCGGCAGGCTGTCCTTAAATACAACGATCCTCGGATACTTATACGGAGCCGTGTGCACTTTTACATAGTCCTGGATTTCCTTTACCAGTTCGTCCGTTCCCTCTACGCCGGGGATCAGGACAATGCTGGCCTTCACGACAAAACCTCTTACGGGATCCGGAGCAGCGCTCACGCCGCACTCCAGCACGTAAGGCAGTTCCATAAGCACGCTCTCGATCTCGAACGGTCCGATCCTGTAGCCGGACGACTTGATGACGTCGTCCTTTCTGCCCACATACCAGTAGAAACCGTCCTCATCTCTCCATGCCAGGTCGCCGGTATGATACCATCCGTCTTTCCAGGTCTCTTTGGTCTCTTTTTCGTTATTGTAATAGCAGACTGCCAGGCCGCAGGGGATGCCCTTGCTGATATTGATGCAGATCTCCCCTTCTTCACCGGATGCTACCGGATTGCCGTCCTGATCCAGAAGACATACGTCATAGGTCGGGACCGGTTTGCCCATGGATCCGATCTTATGCTGTGCGCCGACCAGATTTCCGATAATCAGAGCAGACTCACTCTGGCCGAACCCTTCCATAATGCGCAGGCCCGTAGCCTTCTCAAACTGCCTGTAAACTTCCGGATTCAGCGCCTCTCCTGCTGTCGTCATATGCTTGACTGAGGAGAAATCGTACTTGCTGATATCCTGTTTGATCATCATGCGCAGCATGGTCGGCGGAGCGCAGAAGGTTGTGATGTGGTATTTTGCGAACATCGGAAGGATCTTCGACGCATCAAAGCGGTCGAAGTCGTACACGAAGATCGCGCCTTCACACAGCCACTGGCCATAGATCTTGCCCCATGTCGCCTTGGCCCATCCGGTATCGGAAATGGTAAGATGCAGTCCGTCCGGGTCCACCGTCTGCCAGTATTTCGCTGTATGGAAATGTCCCAGCGGATACTTGTAGGAATGCGCGGCGATCTTCGGATAACCTGAAGTTCCGGATGTAAAATACATCAGCATCAGATCGTCTCCGCCCGGGGACGTTCCCGTACGGCGGAATCTGGAACTGTACATGAGATACTCTTCATCGAAGTTTCTCCAGCCTGGCCGCTCCCCGTTGACGATCATCATGTTCTGGAGCATCCCGCATTTTTCCTGCGCAAGCTCCACCTGGTGGGCGGTATCGCCGTCCGAGGTACAGATGATGGATGTGATGCCTGCAGTGCGGATCCTGTATTCCAGGTCATGGTCAAGCAGCTGGTTCGTTGCCGGGATGGCGATGGCGCCAAGTTTATTCAGACCGATCAGCGCATACCAGAACTGGTAATGACGCTTCAGGATCAGCATTACGCAGTCGCCCTTCTTGATCCCAAGTGCCTTGAAATAATTCGCGCAGCGCGCGGACTGCTTGCGCACATCCTCAAATGTGATCCGCCGCTCTGTCCCGTCATTGGAGATGTGCAGAAGGGCGAGCTTGTCCGGCTCGCGGGCTGCCAGCTCATCTACCAGGTCAAACGCGAAGTTGAAGCGGTTGATCTTCTTGAACCGGATGGAAGTCGGCGTTCCTTTTTCATTCTCGGTCACGTCGATGTATTCCTGCCAGATCCTCTCCTTATTATCAACCGGTCCTACAGGCGTCTCCTCCTCTATGATCGGCTGCTGGGTCAGTTCCGGAATCGGTTCCCCGGCAGGGTTCAATACGATCGCGTAGAAGACGCAGTCACGTCCGCCTACAGCAATCATGCCGTGAGGCGTGCTGCTGTCATAATAGATGCTGTCGCCGGGGCCAAGGATCTCACTGTGTTCCCCGATCTGCACCTTCAGGCTGCCTTCCACGACGATATCACATTCCTGACCTTCATGTTTGG
>CAMIVF010000198.1 GCA_946401715.1 uncultured Clostridia bacterium
GATGACCAGATCTTCCAGCGCGTACTTGACGCATATACCGATGCGTTTGAAAACGGCCTCATTAAGATCCGGCAGGACGGGGACGATGATGACCGCAGGCGCCGTGAGAGAAATGCATTCGACAACTTCTGGAAGCAGGCGATGGAAAAGCATCTTGAGGAGGGAACCATATGAGTACACTTCTGATCAGGAACATCGATGCAATTGTAACCTGTGACAGAGAAGACTCCATGCCGCAGCATGTTGATCTTCTCGCTGTGGACGGTATTATCAGGAAGATCGGCGCAAATCTGAAGGAGGATCCGGCGCTGAAGGACACGAAGTTTGACCGTGTCATCGACGGAACCGGCATGATTGCGTACCCGGGCCTGATCAATGCGCATCACCATCTCTACCAGGTCTTCTCCCGCAATCTTCCCGAAGTACAGAACCTGGAGCTCTTTGACTGGCTGGTGGCACTGTACGAAGTCTGGAAGAACCTGACCGAGGAGACCGAGCGGCTTGCAAGCCTTACGGCGATGGGCGAGCTGATGAAGAATGGCTGCACAACTGTCTTCGACCACCACTATGTCTTCCCCGCACAGGGAGGCGACCTTCTGGGTGCACAGTGGCAGGCCGCGCAGGAACTTGGCGTGCGCATGCATTTTTCCAGAGGAAGTATGGACCGTTCCAAAAAAGACGGAGGACTGCCGCCTGACAGCGTCGTCCAGACGGTCGACGAGATCATGAAGGATTCCGTGCGCCTGATTGAAAAGTACGAGGACAAGTCGTTCGGCTCGATGAAGCGGATCGCTCTGGCTCCCTGCTCACCGTTCTCTGTCTCGGAGGATCTTCTGCGCGAGAGTGCGATCCTTGCGCGTGACAAGCATGTCCGGCTGCACACACATCTGTGCGAGACGAAGGACGAAGAGAATTACACGCTGGAGAAGGTTGGCCTGAGGCCGCTTGCCTACATGGAGAAGCTGGGCTGGGTCGGCAGCGACGTATGGTACGCGCACGGCATTCATTTTAATACAGAGGAGCTGCAGCTTCTGGCCGGGACCGGCACCGGCGTCTGCCACTGCCCGATTTCGAACATGAAGCTGTCATCCGGTATCGCGCGGATTCCGGAGATGCTTGAGATGGGAGTCCCGGTCGGACTTGGCGTCGACGGAAGCGCCAGCAATGACGGCTCGAACCTGCTCGAAGAGCTGCGTGTCGCATATCTGCTGCATCGCCTGAACTCATCTGAGAAGGCGCCTTCGGGTTATGAGATCCTGAAGATGGCAACGATGGGCTCCGCCCGTCTGCTGGGCCGTGAGAAAGAGATCGGAAGCCTTGAAGCCGGGAAGTGCGCGGACCTGTTCCTCATTTCTTCGGATCGTCTGGAGCTTGTGGGGGCTCTGTTTGATCCGAAATCGTGCCTCGGCACGGTCGGACTGAAGGGCGCCGTGGACTACACCATCGTGAACGGCGAAGTGACCGTCGAGCACGGCCGTCTTGCCAGAGTCGACGAAGAAAAGCTTGCTTATGAAGCAAACCGTCAGGACAGAATCTATCTTGGCCGCTGAATGACACACTGAGGCGTAACCAGAATCTGCGGACGGATATCAGTGTTTACAAAAGGCACCTCATCAAAGACCTGAAAGTCAAAAGCGACTGCTGCGGTGGGGTGCTTTTCGTGTGTCTGAAGATACCTGTCATAGAACCCTCCGCCGTATCCGATCCTGTGGAGCGCGCGGTCATAAGCCACGCCGGGCATGAGGATGAGCGCTTCCTCTTCCTGGTCCAGGCACGCGCAGTACGCCGGATCAGGCTCCAGCAGATGCATCGGCCCGGGGAGCAGATGGTCAAAGTCCCCGATCTCATAAAAATGCATCTCCGGCACCGCCCCTGCGGTCTTCACCTTCGGCACGCCGACACGCTTTCCGTCTTTCAGGCACCGCCTGATCAATTCACGTGTCTGCACCTCTCCCGGAAGATCCAGATATGCAAAAACAGTTTCCGCGCGCGTGTACTGTTCCAGTCCGAGAATGCGTTCGGTAATCTGCGCACTCAGCCTGGCGATCTCCGGTTCAGGGCATTCCCTCCGGCGTGCCGCGATCATCCGGCGCAGTGTTTTCTTCCCAGCAGTTATTCTTCCCTGCTCCGCGTCATCATATTTCATTGTCCTGCCCTCTTCTTTTCCCATTCACAGCGCCAATTTCTGTTATCTGCCTATTTGAAATGTGTTCTGATCCGTGTACAATAAGATATGTCCTTACGCAGTCAGTATACAGCGTCCGGACAGATTCTATCATATTTTGTTTTGCTGAGAGGGAGGTAATCATTATGGCAGAAGGGGTTCGTAAGTATCTTGCTGAGTTTATCGGAACATTTGTCCTTGTTTTTGTCGCGTGCGGCGTCGCCGCTGTGACAGGCTGCACGGCTGAAGCAAACGCATCTTATATTCTGACCGCGCTTGCATTCGGTCTGGTCATCGTCGCGATGGCATATTCCATCGGCAACATTTCAGGCTGCCACATCAACCCGGCAGTCTCCATCGGCGTTCTTCTGAACGGCGGTATGGACGTGACCGATTTTATCGGCTATGTCGCCGCACAGTTCCTCGGCGCAATCGCTGGCGCTGCTGTTCTTCGTTTCATGATCGGAACAGAGCTCGGCCTTGGCTGCAACGGACTGTATGATGGTAATGTCATGAAGTCACTCGTCATTGAGATCATTCTCACCTGCATCTTTGTGCTTGCAGTGCTCGGCGCCACTTCCAAAATCGAGAACAGCCATGTCGCAGGACTGGTCATCGGCGGATCGCTGACTCTGGTACATCTTCTTGGAATCTTCTTCACCGGAACCAGCGTCAATCCTGCCCGTTCCTTCGGACCTGCTCTTCTTCTCGGAGGAGACGCGCTGAAGGTCGTGTGGGTATTCATCGTCGGCCCGCTGATCGGCGGAGTCATCGCTGCCCTGCTCTGGAAGGTACTTGGCGGAGCTGAGAAGTAATTGATCGTCACGGTTTCGTCACTGGTATGACCTGCGGCAATAGCCGCAAACAGAGTACAACAATGGCCGCGAACAGAGTGCAACGGCAAAAAGTACGGCCG
>CAMIVF010000199.1 GCA_946401715.1 uncultured Clostridia bacterium
GAAGGTTACGCTGCTGAAGGATATCAACCTTCAGATCAACCCGGGCGACATGGTGCTGATCCTCGGAGGCTCCGGCGCCGGCAAGAGTACATTTGTCAATGCCGTCACCGGATATGAGAAGGCGAAGGCGACCATCAAGTCAGGTGAGATTGACTTCTATAAGGATTACAGCCAGGTCAAGCACCGCATCGGATTTGTACCGCAGGAGAACCTTCTGCGTGAAGAGGATACGGTATACGCGACCGTCGAGAATGCTGCAGACATGCGCCTTCCCAAGGACATGAGCCAGGAAGACAAGCAGAAGAAGATTGCGGCAGTACTTGAGACCTTCGGTCTGTCCGGCAGAGAGAAGGAGCTTGTCTCGAAGCTGTCCGGCGGACAGAAGAAGCGGCTTTCCATCTGTACCGAATTCGTGGCGTCTCCGGACCTGTTCATTCTCGATGAACCGGATTCAGGCCTGGACGGCATCATGGCAACAGAGCTGATGGAGAACCTGCGCATGATCGCCTGTCAGGGGAAAATGGTCCTGGTGATCACGCATCAGCCGGATCGTGTCGCAGATTTGTTTGACAAGGTGATTGTGCTTGCAAAGAGCACAGAGACAAAGGTCGGCCAGCTTGCATTTTACGGCGGAATCCAGGAAGCCAGAGACTTCTTCGGCGTCGACACCATGGAGAACGTGGTTAAGTGCATCAACGCCAAAAATGAAGGCGGTGAGGGCCGTGCCGATGAGTTTATCGAGAAGTATAAAGAGTACGATGCTGCGCGCGGACAGAAGCAGGAGTCGGTCTTCATGGAGAAGGGAGAAGACGATTCTGTCTTCCAGAGGAAGCACACGAAGCTTCACGACGCAGCGGATACAAAGATCGAAGAGCTGCAGTACAAGAGCCGCTTCGAGCAGATTCCGATTTACCTCGGCAAGCAGTTCCGCCTGATGTTCTATGAAAAGAACTGGAAGGTGATCCCCATGTCAGCCCTTATTGCGTTCCTGGTCACCTATGTGCTTGGGAACAAGATGTTCCGGAACATGGAATTCACCAAGTATGGTTCGCTCGCGGTTGTCTGTGTCTGTATCTGGAACGGTATGTTCAACTCCATCCAGTCGATCTGCAAGGAGAGGAGCATCATCAAGAGAGAGCACAGGGCGGGACTTCACATATCGTCCTACATCATCGCGCACATGATCTATCAGGCGTTCGTCTGCCTGATCCAGGTGCTGATTACCATCGTCATCTTCCGGATCTCCGGCATGTATTTCCCGAAAACCGGTCTGATCACCGGGTTCTTTTCCCTGGATCTGATCATATCGATGTTCCTGATGACTTATGCTGCGGATATGCTGGCGCTGATGACGTCCTGCATCGCGCATACAACGACGATGGCCATGACGATCGTTCCGTTCCTGCTGGTCATCCAGCTCGTCTTCGCGGGCAGTATCTTCCCGCTGGAAAGACCCGGCGCGAAGTTCCTTGCCAACTTTACGATCAGTAACTGGGGCATCTGCGCCGTCAACATTGCGTCAGACTATAACAGTCAGGATTCCATCGCGATTTATACGGCAGTCAATGCGATGAGGGATTCGTCTGATGAAACGCTGACGAAGGTGCACAATGTCATGCAGATTCCGGAGGTAAGGCAGAAGATACAGGCCTACACCGCGCAGAAGCTGCAGGAGCCGAAGTTCGCATACACGAAGCTGAATCTTCTCAAGTGCTGGGGGATCCTGCTCTTGTTCGGTGCCGTCTACATCATCATCGGTACGCTGATCCTGGAGCTGATTGACAAAGATAAGAGGTAGCGGATCGGCGATATCGGTCAGAGACTTCGGACTCGGCCAGAGACTTCGGATACGGTCAGAGACTTCAGATACGGTCAGAGACTTCAGATACGGTCAGAGACTTCGGATTCAGTCAGATACTTCGGATCAGGATTCCGTGGATTCGGATATAGTCCAGAGGACCTTTATGAGAAAGAAAACCATGAGAAAAGGAATCGGGAAATGTCTTGCGTCCAGGCTTGCGGCTGGGACGCTTGCTCTGGCGCTGACTGCATGCGCGATTCCGGCAGGAACCAGTGTGGTATATGCGCTGGAGCAGGCGGAAGCTGACGCAGCGATGGAATCAATCATAGAATCTGAGACGGAAGCGCCGGAAGACGCAATCATTACAGCTGTGACGCATCATGCAGTGGATGCGCTTCAAACAGATGAAACTGAGATGTCACCGATGGTTCTGCTTCCGGAAGATGTGCAGCAGACGCTCAATTCACTGGATCCGGATGAGATCTCTGAGTACGCAATCATGATCGAACGGATCCTGAAAAATCCGGATTTTCAGTCGATGATGCAGTATGATGAGGTGCGGGATCTCCTGGTGATATTGATTCGCAATTCGCTTGACATGGCTGCCGAAGAGCCGGAGCTGACATCAAAAGTGCTGGAGACGATGGGCGTCAACAGGAATCTGATCCTGTTTTTCTACGCGGTCCTGGAAGCCAGCTCGAATTCAGAAGTGCCGGGTGAGATACAGCAATTTCTGCTGAGTGATGAGGGACATGAATTGATGGGTCTGATCTCAAAAACGCTTGATCCGGAAACCATGAAAGACCTGATGAATGTTTATCAGGAAGCGATGAGTACAGATAGCGCTTCGGGAACAGCGATTGAGAGCCTTCCTGAAACCGAAACAGAAACTGGAAATAAATGAATAAACAAATGCGTAAAAATATCAACAGAATGATGTGTCTGGCGACGGCATGCTTGATGG
>CAMIVF010000200.1 GCA_946401715.1 uncultured Clostridia bacterium
CAGACGAATATCTGGAGCTCACCGGAGGCGACGGGACCCTTTTCCCGGAAGGCTATATCGGGGAGAAGTCCTGGGACAGTGAGGAAGATCAGGAATACCTGGATTATATCAAGAGCCAGGGTGCTCAGCGCGTAGGGTAGCACAACAAGGCATTCAAGTCTGCCCCGGCTGAGCCGGGTACATGTGTTGCATACGAAAAGGGAATACATCAGCTGAATACAAAAGAGGGATCCCAAAAGCGGATCCCTCTTTTTTGAAAGCAATTCCAGTCTGGTTTACAGGAGCGGAATGCCTGCCTCCGAGCAGCGGCGGACGGTGTCTGCGTCCCACACACTTGCCTGTACCTCGCCGATATGGGCGGAACCGAGAATCAGCATGCACAGACGGCTCTGGCCGATGCCTCCGCCGATCGTATAGGGCAGTTCTCCGGCCAGAAGTGCTTTGTGGAAGGGGAACTGACGGCGGTCGTCACAGCCTGCTTCCGACAGCTGGCGGTCAAGGCTTTCCGGGCTGACACGGATGCCCATGCTGGAAAGCTCGTAGCTGATATGCAGCGTATTGTTCCAGAAGAGAATGTCTCCATTCAGATCCCAGTCATCATAGTCGGGTGCTCTGCCGTCATGCGGCTTTCCTGAGCGGAGCTTTTTGCCGATCTGCATGAGGAAAGTGGTTCCGTGTTTCTCTACGAACGCATTCTCCCGTTCCTTTGGGGAAAGATCCGGATAGAGATCCTCAAGCTCCTGCGCCGTGATAAAAGTAACGTCAGGCGTATGGAGCGGAAGCTCATAAAGCTCCGGGAACTGGGCGTGCAGGTTCATTTCCGCCGCACAAACCGCGGAGACGATGGCGCGGACCGTCCGCTGGAGATATTCCATGGTGCGGTCTTCCTTCCGAATGACCTTCTCCCAGTCCCACTGGTCCACATAGATGGAGTGGAGATTGTCCAGATCCTCATCCCGGCGGATGGCGTTCATATCTGTGTAGAGTCCCTTGCCGACATGGAAATTATAATCCTTCAGGGCCATGCGTTTCCACTTGGCGAGAGACTGGACGACCTGCGCCTGTGTTCCGGTATCCCTGATGTCAAAGGTTACCTTTCTCTCATATCCGTTCAGATCATCGTTCAGACCGGTGGAAGCCTCGAGAAAGAGCGGTGCGCTGACACGGTGCAGCTGAAGTGTCGCTGCAAGCGTATCGGCGAACTGCCTCTTGATGACACCGATGGCTTTCTGGGTATCATACATGGACAGCAGCGGTTTGTAGCCGTCCGGAATATAGATGCTGCTCATTTGCCTGGTTCCTCTTTTCCTGATATACTGATTATCGTGACAATACAGTGATTATAAGTGCAGCGGCCGGTTTTTGTAAAGAATACTGTACCTGAAACCGCAGCCGGGATCGGAGGGATCTGTCAGATGGCAGCCGCCGGAAAGAAGGAACCGTCTTCTGGAGAAATGAATACACTGATAGAGGATATCCGGCAGAAGCAGTTTCGCCGGGTCTATCTGTTCTATGGGGAAGAAGAGTATCTTGTACAGCAGTACAGGAAGGAACTGATCAGGGCTGTCTGCGGGGAAGAAGATTCGATGAATCTCAACATCCACCGAAGCGGCAGCTTTGACTGGAGTGCTGTGCAGGACGAGATTCTGGCCATGCCTTTTTTTGCGTCCCACCGCCTCGTGGTGCTGGACGATACCAAACTGTTTTCCGCCGGGAGAAAGAAAGAGGGCGCGAAGGATGGCGAGGACGGGCGCGCGGACGATTCGCCGGATTCTTCTGATGATACAGAGGACAGCAGTGCGCCCGATGAGGACAATGACGGTACGCTGAAAGCGTCAGTTGCTGCCTTCCTGCCGCAGATTCCGGACAGTACGGTGGTGCTGTTCACGGAACACGCAGATGAAAAGAAGCCGGACGGGCGGAAGGGAAAGACCAGTGTTGACCGGCGGGGGAAGCTGTTCAAGGCTGTTGCGAAGAACGGACTGACCGTACAGTTCTCCTCACCGGATGAGCAGACGCTCCGGAAATGGGTTCTCGGAAAACTTGGCGCGGAGAAGATCCGGATTACAGGAGAAACCCTGGAGCTTTTTCTTTCCATGACAGGGCAGGATATGTCCCGCATCAGCACGGAGACAGAGAAGCTGATCTCCTGTGCGGGAAGAGGCGGCGTCATCCGGAAGGAAGATGTCCTGGCGCTTACCAGTGAGCTGCTGGAGAACCAGGTTTTTCGTATGATCGATCTGATTACGCAGTCAGACCCGAGAGGCGCACTGGAACTGTATCATGACCTTCTTCTGCTCAAAACAGAGCCAAACATGATCTTCTATCTGCTTGTCCGCCAGTTTGACCAGCTTCTGGCAGCTGCTCTGATCATGGCAGAGGGGGGATCCGCAGGACGCGTGATGGAGGAGCTGGGCGTGAAGAAATGGCAGGCGGATAAGGTGATGCGTCAGGCAAGGTGGTTTTCCGCAGATTCCATCAGGAAGGTTCTGGAGCGGTGTGCCGGCATGCAGGAGAAAGCAAGGAGCGGCCGCATTGATATGAGGCTGGGGCTGGAACTGCTGATCGTGGAGTGTTCCTCGCGGCAAGGCCGGCGGGGCTGAAGCTGAGAACTGCTTTCTTTGTGAAATCATATGATGTAAGGGTCAACACCCCTTTCGCCTCTGGCAAGCAAGCTTGCCTCGGC